>SLIM01000356.1 GCA_007135625.1 Gammaproteobacteria bacterium | reverse complement strand
TAGGGTCGGTAAATTGCCATTCGTATTGGGCTCTCTCCGTGAAGGACTCAAACATATAATGAAACTGTACTTTGGATGCGTCGATATCACCACAGTACGTACATGGAAAATCGGCGCTCCCAGGATAGGCTTCGGCGTAGAAGAATTGTGGCTCCATGGTTACGGTGACAGCCGGTTCCATTTGAAATAGATAGAACTCATCAGGTTCGCTTCGCTCAAAGCCAAGAAAGTAGGGGATAATCGCATCCCCTAACTCTATGTCTATATCTTCCACATATTTAAGATCTTTATCGTAATAGTCTACCCAAGAGTCCGTTACCGTCTCAGTGAGGGGGTTGAATTTAATGATGAGCGAACTCAACGACGCATTGACGTATGGATATTCCGAGTAATCTGTGTCATTGTCATGTCTCTGGTAGGCAAAATAGTCTGCGGCATAGTATTCATAATCGGAATATATGCCTGTGCCTCTGCCTATGTACCTAGGCTGTATGGCCAACGGCACCGTATCTTCGTCAACTTTAATCCAGAAATGCTTTTTATCCCATAATGGAGTCGCGTACAGATTGTCTTGGAGCAGAAATGCCTGGCGGCCCAAGGTCGCAATAAAAAACTCGATGGGTATTCCAGGCGGTTGATACTTAAACCCCATCCACGCGACAACGTCGGCATCTGCTGCCACCGGTGGGTTGAAAGATGCACACATGGCATTGACACCGCACTCCAAACTCACGCTCTCTTGCAGGCTCTTTGCTTGGATCGACCGCGTTTGTATGCGATCAACCAGCGACGGCGGAATCGGCTGGTGGTGACTGCGGTCCAGTCCTGCAAGCGACCGCGTTTGTATGCGATCAACCAGCGACGGCGGAATCGGCTGGCGGTGACCGCGGTCCAGTTCTGCAAGCGCGAAGGCCTCTTGCTGGGCTACGAAAACCAAAAGGAACCCGATAGCCAATTTTTTACTATATGTTCGAATCTTTCGGCTTGTCATAGGAGAGTTAACCCAAGTTAGAGAGACCGTTGAGGGTAACCCGGCGTGGATCGGCATCACGGAACACTATATGTAATTTCAAGGAAAATAAGCAGGCCACGTCTAGTCCACGCTCGGTACAGGTTGGTATGTTAGGCGAGGTGCGGAGATGGGGTTTGATGGTAAGTCCCAAAAACTTGTCGCAGCGTCTCAACATGGCATATCATGATACCTCATTCGTCATCCGAAATTGGTGCATAGAGTATGTAAATCCTATCTACCCGTTTCTTGTTGGCCGGGATATGGTAAGAATTTTAACCACTACAGAGGGAAGTAAAAACATGCAAACCCCTTTGGAACACTCCTTTTTTTGCACCGCGCATCTGCCACACTCCGAGCGATTCGAGGCCTGGCGGGAAAGTATTGGGGTGATGTTCGAGGTCAGGCAGGGCGAATCTTCTAAGGGCGCTACGTTCAACGCCCTGGTTGACAGTTATTTGCTGGACTGTATGGTGCTCTCTCGCTGTTGCGCTCACGGGCAGAAGTTTGAACGAAATCAACTGCGCATTGCACGAGATGGTATAGAACACTACATGATCCAACTATTTACCCGGGGTCGAGTGGAGATGAATGTGGGGCGATCACATCTCATTGCCCCGGCCCGCACCATCGTCGGTTTTGACCTGGGTGATACCTTGGATAGTATCAATACGGATTTTGATCTGCTAAGCGCCTTCATTCCGCGTGAAAAACTGGCCCCATTACTTAGGTTTCCAGACAATGTTCAGGGAACCGTGATCGACTCAAGTCGAGGAGAGGGGAAAGTCTTCGCCGACTTCATGGAAGCGGTTTTTCATACCGCACCCTCGCTCTCCAGAGAGATGGCCCAGATGACCGCTACCAGCCTCATTCACCTGGCGGCAGCGGCTTTGAACAGAGCGCAGGATGTATTGGATGCTGTTCCTGCGGCCTCGATCCATTCCACGCTCTTGCGTGCCAAACGCTATATCGACAGCAACCTCGACCGGGAAGACTTATGCCCCCAACAGGTTGCGCAGGCGATAGGTGCTTCCCGTTCCACGCTATTTCGCGCCTTTGAGCCTTGCTCCGGCGTAGCCAACTACATTCGCTATCGACGCTTGAATCGCGCTTTGCGGCGTTTGGTTTCTGTGCCTACCGATGGCGTAAACCTGCGCATTACCGATGTTGCACTGGAGTTCGGCTACTCAAGCCTGCCGCAATTCAGCCGGCATTTTAAGCAAGAATTCGGTCTTTCACCCCGTGACGCGCAGAAGAGTGGCCAGCAGTTCTTTGGCGGCAATCAACAGTTTGAACAAGGGGAGGGGGTTGGTGATCGTTTGTATGAAATGTGGTTGGCTTCCGTTCTTTAATGCGGTTGATTTTGGCGTTTCACACGTTTATACCCACATTCCGCACCTTTGGTGCAAGACACCAATTCAAAAGAGGTGTTTTCTTTTAGTATGACTATAGAAAAACATCATAATTTATTTGGATCAGTGGGTTATAAGGGCAAGGTGCGGAAAGTCGGTTTATAGATCCGAAAGCGGAACAACGGAGAGCCGGAGAAGCCACGCTCTGTTTGTGGACAAATAATCGGTGTCGATGTGGTAAGCTACTCTCCATAAGTAATGTGTGTTCAACCCTTTCCAAGCAAGGACGAAGCAGGGAGTGGGCGAGTGGCGATAGGAGTCACGGCTGAGAAACAGGAGTTATGAATACGACTGCCAACACGGAGAGACTTCCGGTGTCTTGCTTTGGTACCGGCGCGATTCCGCCGCCTGAGCGCTTCCAACTGTGGCGGGAAAGTATCGGGATCCTGTTCGATATACAGCGGGATGCCCACAGACAACGGGACTATGCGTTCTGGCTTCTCGACCTGCGCAAGGGGTAACGGCGATCATGGGGGATCCGAACCTGCCACAGGCGGAGAACGCCCAGCCGACGGCTGTTGATACGATAAAAAAGAGGATTTTTCGCCAAGCCGCCTTGGAGCGACTCTCCACCTCCGAGCAGTTGGATCAACTCGTGCTGCGCAGTGGGCGGGGTTCAATAGCCGCCACCGTGGCCATCTGGGTACTGCTCTGCGGGGTGATGATATGGAGCTGGCTGGGGGTCATCCCGGAGTATGCCACGGCGAGCGGCCTGCTGGTGTCGGGTGGGGGAGGGGTGATGGATGTTGCCGCCCCGGCCAGCGGGCAGCTCGTCACCCTTCGGGTCACTCCGGGGGAGATGATCGTTGCCGGGCAGACGGTGGCGGAGATTGAGCATCCCGAGCTCTCCCTGAAGTTGGCCCACGCTAGAGATCGGCTGGCCGAGCAGCGCGACCGCTTGGCCGTCGTTACCGCAGAGCTGGAGGAGGAGCGGCGGATCAGCCAGGCGTTGTACAACCAGCAACGGGCCGGCCTGCCCCGGCTGTTGAGCGCCGCCAGGCAGCGCCGGAACGATCTGCGGGGCATTCTGGATGACCAGAGCATGCTTTCGCGGGAGGGACTAAGTACCCGCACTTCCGTTGCTGAACTGCAGAAACTTTTTCACGATGCAGATCTTCAGGTTCATGAGATCGAAGCTGAGCTCACCCGCCTGGAGATCGAAGCCTTCACGCAGGAGGTCAATCGCGGCAAGGCGTTGCGAAATGCAGCGGAAGCCGTGAGCAGCGCAGCACGGGTAGTGGTGGAGCTGGAAGAGCTCCTTGAACACGCTGTGCGGGTTATTGCTGTCACGGCGGGCCGAGTTATCGAGATCAAGGCCCCGGTGGGTAGCTTTGTTACCCAGGGCCAAGCGGTGGTCAGTGTGGAAAGCGACGAAACCGGGCTGGAAGCGGTGGTCTTCCTCGCCCCGACCCACGGCAGAAATGTCCGTGTCGGCCACTCGGCTCTGCTTCAACCTGCGAATGTCAAGAGGGAGGAGTTTGGTTCCCTTATCGGTACCGTTGTATCGGTCTCGGCCTTTCCAGTCACACCCGATGGGATGCGTGCCATTCTGCGCAACGATAGGCTGGTATCCCAGTTCAGCGCACAGGGTGCCCCCTATCTGGCCCGCATCGCCCTGGATGGAGACCCCGCCACACCCGCAGCCTTGCGATGGACTGCGGGGAGTGGGCCAGATAGTCTGGTCGGGAGCGGCTCGGTGGTCTCGGCGGAAATCATTGTACGCGAACGGGCCCCCGCCAGTTTGATTCTGCCGTTCCTGCGTAAGCATACCGGATTGGGGTACTAACCGGTGGGTATTATGCTTCGCGCTATAGGATGGAAACAGAGGCGGCGGCGGGTGTCAACTCCCTCCATACTACAGGTGGAGGCGGTGGAGTGCGGTGCGGCGTGTCTGGGCATGATCCTCGCCTACCATGGTCGCTGGGTGCCGCTGGAAGAGCTGCGCGTAGAGTGTGGGGTGAGCCGCGACGGTGCTAAGGCCAGCAACCTGTGCAAGGCGGCCCGTCACTATGGTCTCTCGGCCAAGGGTTTCCGTAAGGAGCCTGCGGCTCTGCTCGATCTGCCGGTGCCATCGATCCTCCATTGGGGCTTTAACCACTATGTGGTGTTCGAGGGCATTCACAAGGGCCGCGTCTACATCAACAACCCGGCCAGCGGGCCGCAGCAAGTGACCTTGGATGAGCTGGATGCCGCCTTTACCGGGATAGTTTTGGCGTTTGAGCCAACAGAAGCGTTCGTTACGAGCGACTACCGCCCCCGGACTTGGCAGCTTCTGGGGCGTTACCTGCGGGGTTCGGAGGGTATTCTTGGGGTGATTGCCCTGCTAACCCTGGCGCTGGTAATTCCGGGGATCGTTACCCCCGTTTTTACTAAAATCTTTATTGATGATATTTTGATGGGGGGCCGGGATAGATGGCTGATTCCCTTAGTCCTGGCTATGGTGGTAACGATCTTGATGCGGGCCGGGATCACATGGCTGCAACAGTCCCTTTTACTGCGTCTTGAACTGAAGCTGTCGCTGACGATGGCACAGCAGCTTTTGCGCCATGTGCTGCGCTTGCCGATGGCCTTCTTTAACCAACGTGCCCCAGGTGAAATCGCCAACCGGGTCTCTGCCGCTGACCGGGTGGCGGGTCTGCTGACCGGTGATCTGGCCGCTACCTTCCTCAACGCGGTAACCGCTGCCGTGCTTGGTCTGGTGATGATCGCCTTTCAGCCCGTGTTGGCCGTGCTGACCATGCTGTTGGCTACTCTCAGCTTCATTGCCATGCGACTTATTTACGAAAAAAGCCGCGTTGGCGCTCAGAACCTGATGAGCGACCAAGACAAACTCTTTGCCTCAACTGTGGGGACTTTGCAGGCGATGGAAACCATTAAGGCTAGCGGACTTGAGTCCGACCGCTTCTCCGCCTGGTCTGGTCGCCAAGCCAAAACCTTGAACCACGCCCAAAAGCTGGGGCGCTTAACCGATCTGACCGGCGTTGTTCCCTCTACGGTGGACGCGCTGACGGTCGTTGTCGTTCTCTGTGTGGGGGGGTATTTGGTGATCAAAGGCGAGATGACGGTGGGCGACCTGGCCGCCTTTCAAATCCTAGCGGCCAGCTTTACCATGCCGATTGGTCGAATTGCCGCCTTTTCTCAGCAGCTCCGGCTCATCGAAGCTGACCTCGCTCGAATAGGCGATATTCAGCGCAGCCCGCAGGTCTCCTTCGGAGCCGGGGATGTTCCTGATCCCAAGGCCACTATTTTGCGGGGGGAGGTGGAGCTGCGAAAGGTCTGTTTCGGCTACAGCCCCCTAGATCCCCCCTTGCTCAGGGATTTTTCCCTTCACCTCCAACCGGGCCGCCGGGTAGCCCTGGTTGGCGGCTCTGGCAGCGGCAAAAGCACCGCCGCCCGCCTGATTGCCGGGCTGCTCCAGCCAAACCGGGGCCAGGTTCTGTTCGATGGCCAACCCGCCGACACCATCCCTCGCCGCACGCTGGCCGGGTCTGTGGCCCATGTCGATCAGGATATTTTTCTCTTTCAAGGTGACGTGATCGGCAACGTCACCCTGTGGGATGACACCGTGGACGAGACCACCGTCACCCGCGCCCTCTCCGATGCGGCGATTCTGGAGGAGGTCAGCCGCCGCCCCGGAGGAGTACGCACTGCGGTGATGGAGGGGGGCATCAACTTCTCCGGCGGGCAGCGGCAGCGCCTGGAGATCGCCCGCGCCCTGGCCCAAAACCCCACGGTTCTCATTTTGGACGAGGCGACAGCGGCCCTCGACTCCGTCGCCGAGAAACGCATTGATGATGCGCTGCGCCGCCGTGGCATGACCTGCATTATCGTCGCCCACCGCCTTAGTACGATCCGGGATTGCGAGGAGATCATCGTGCTGCGCCGGGGGCGCGTGGTGGAGCGGGGGACTCATGCAGAGCTGATGGCACGGGGCGGAGAATATGTCCGTCTGATCGCGGCAGGGTGAGCGCGATGGACGCTTTTACCACCCGCTCGCCAAACGCATCTTGGCCCGCCGGTCGCCCCCTGGCCTGTATGGCGAACTCCCCAATTAACGGCGATATTCCGGGCCGCGTCTGGATTGTCTTGCGCGGTAGCGTTGATCTCTTTGGCGTTCGGCGGAGCGGAGAGGGGCAGGAGGGGCACCGCTATCCTCTGTTCCGGGCTGATGCCGGACAGGTGATCTTCGACCTGCCCGCCGCTACCGACGCGGAAGGCGGGCAGGTCTCTCTGGTTTTGGTCGGGGGCTTGGATACCCAAGTCTACGAAACTACCGTAGAGGCGCTGCTTGCCGCGCCAGGCGACCTGTGGGCGACCGCCATTGACGCTTGGCTCACCACCCTGTTCGCCACGCTTTTGGATGCGCCGGACGCATGGCCGGGGCATGCTGCTCCCGCTTTGGAGGCACTCCACCGACTGGCCGGGCAAGCGCTCGCCACCTGGGTTGAGGAGCGCCACACCGCAGAGCAAGCCCGCTTGACAGGTCGTTACGCCCAGGACTGCCGGATTCATGAGCGTACCCTGCGGCAGGTAAATGATATACTGACAGGTCGCTCCTCGGAACCTCTCTCCACGGCCTCCGAACAGCAACATCCGCCGTTGCTGGAGGCGCTCTTGCGGGTGGCGCAGAACCAGGGCATGAGCGTGCCACCCTTAGTGACCTCTCTGCCTGCGCGGACTAGCACGGAAGAGCAGGTTCAGGCTCTAGCCCGGCTGATGGGTGTGCGGGTGCGACGGGTCTTGTTGCGGGAGAGGTGGTGGAAGGCAGAGGCGGGGCCGCTGGTCGCCTTCTTGGGGGAAGCGCGGGAACCGGTCGCCCTGCTGCCCCATGGGGTGGCGGGGTACCGCCTTGTCCCTGTCGAAGGGGGCGACGGGGCGGTAGTCGATGAGACCCTGGCGGAGGCTCTGGCGGCGGATGCGTATGCGCTCTATGTGCCGCTTCCCTCTACGGCGCGGCGGATACGCGATTTGCTAGGCATGGCCGTGCGAACCGCCAAGGGTGACCTTCTTCGGGTATTGGGCATGGGGCTGCTGGTGGCTCTGCTCTCCCTCGCCACCCCGATTTTTACGGGCTATCTGATCGACACCGTGATTCCCCGCGCTGAACTGCATCGGCTGGCAGAGGCCGCAATCGCCCTGCTGCTGATTGCCTTGGGGGCAACGGTCTTTCGGGGCGTTCAGGCGCTTGGCATTTTGCGGGCGGAGGGGAGTATCGACCACAGCGGTCAGGCGGCGGTGTTTCAGCGTCTTCTGACCCTGCCAACGGCCTTTTTCCGCTCCTATACCGTCGGTGACTTGGCCGACCGCTCTCTCGGTTTTCAGCACATCCGCCGAATCCTGACCGGAACAACGCTGCAAGCTCTGCTGCAAGGGGTTTTTTCTACAGTAAGTATTGGCTTATTGTTTTATTACGACTGGCGGCTTGCCTTGATCGCTTGCACTGCCCTGGCTGTGGTCTTCCTCTTGATTGCCGCGCTCACCGTGGCCCAGCGCCGGGCCACAGCCGATAGGGTGCGGTGGCAAGGCCGTATCGACGGACTGACCGTGCAACTGCTTAGCGCAATTGGCAAGCTGCGCATTGCCGCTGCCGAGGAGCGAGCATTTGCTCGCTGGTTTTCTCTGGTGATCCGTCAGAAGGCGTGCCAGAGACGCGCCCAGTATTGGGCCAATTGGGCGGAAACTCTGGCCGGGGTAGTGCCAATTTTCTGCACTGGGGTGGTTTTTGTAGGTCTCTCCCTTCTCCTGCGGGAGATGGGGTGGGAGACCGCACTGACCACGCTACTGCCACAGACCGACATCCATGGAGCGGATGGTGGGCCAACCCTCTTTACGACGGGTGACTTTATGGCCTTCAATGCGGCTTACGGACAGGCGATTGCCGGTTATCTTCTGTTGGCGCGAGCTCTTCCTGAGCTGATCGAAGCCGGCCCCTACCTGGAGCGGTTGCGACCGATCCTGGAGGCTACACCCGAAGGGGCAGGGGGCCACGCCGTGCATGGCTCCTTGTCGGGAGCGGTGACGCTGAATCGGGTCACCTTCCGCTATCAACCGGGGGGGACGGCGGTGATCGACGCTATAGATCTGCAGATTGAAAGCGGAACCTTCGTGGCCCTGGTCGGCCCGTCGGGGGGCGGAAAGTCCACTCTGGTTCGGCTGCTGCTGGGGTTTGAAACGCCGGAAAGCGGTACTATCGCTTATGACGGCATTGCGCTGGATCAGTTGGATCTAACTGCCATGCGTTCCCAGATTGGAGTGGTTTTACAAAATGGGCGGATCAACCACGGCAGTATAGCTGAAAATATCATCGGCACCAGTGGTGCGAGTCTGGAAGAGGCTTGGACCGCAGCCAGTATGGTGGGCCTGGCCGACGATATTAAGAAGATGCCGATGGGGATGCACACTCTCTTGGTGGAGGGGGCGCAAACCATCTCCGGCGGCCAACGGCAACGGCTGCTGCTGGCTCGTGCTGTGGTCGGGCGGCCCCGCTTGGTGATTCTGGACGAGGCGACTTCGGCGCTGGATAACCGAATGCAGGAGATTGTTACGGCAAGCCTTGATCAACTGCGCTGTACCCGCATTGTCGTTGCCCATCGCCTCAGCACTATTCGCGGTGCCGATAAAATCATCGTGGTTGACGGTGGCCGCATTGTCGAAATGGGGAGCTATGATACCTTGATGGCCGCTGATGGGATGTTCAAGTCACTGGTTCGCCGCCAAGTGATGTGAACGAGGAGCCGGCGCTCTCTGTCCTCTACGAGAGCAGAGGGCAGAGAGGAGAGCCGAAGTGTAGCCGCAGTGTAACCCTTAGAGACGCTCCGCCTTTTGCGCACGTTCGAGGAGCTGATTGACCGCCTCGCGGGGATGAAGTCCCTGAAATAGTACGCGATAAATCTGCTCGGTGATCGGCATCTCCACCGCGTGCTGTTGGGCGAGACGATGAATCGCTTGCGCAGTGGTGACCCCCTCTACCGCTTGACCGATCTGGGCGCGTGCCTGTTCGATGGTGTTGCCAGCGGCGAGGGCCAATCCCATGCGGCGGTTACGCGACTGGTTGTCGGTGCAGGTGAGAACCAGATCCCCAATCCCGGCGAGCCCCATGAAGGTTTCGCGGCTGCCCCCCATGGCGACACCGAGGCGGATGATCTCGACGAGGCCACGGGTAATTAGGGCGGCGCGGGCATTCGCACCGAAGCCGAGTCCATCGGCAATGCCGGCACCGATAGCCATGACGTTTTTCGCAGATCCACCAATCTGTACGCCAATGAGGTCGCTGGCGGTGTAGGCGCGAAAAGTGTCGTTATGCAGGTATTGGGCAAACCGTGTGGCATACTCGGGTGCATTCGCGGCGACGGTGATGGCAGTGGGAAGTCCGCAAGCGACCTCGTTGGCGAAAGTGGGTCCAGAGAGGACGGCGAGGGTGCGTGGGCCGAGGGTCTGCTCAATTAGCGTACTCAGTAGCCCGCCGTGGTCGGGTGCCAGCCCTTTGGTGGCCCATGCGATAGGGGCGCTACTGGAGAGTAGCGGATGCAGTTGGGCTAGCAGCGTGGGAAAGGCTCCGCTGGGTACGGCGATGAGCAGGTCGCTGCTGTGGGTGACCGCTGCGCCGAGGTCGGCGGTGGGGTGGAGGGTCTCCGGAAAGGGGATGCCGGGCAGGTAGCGCCGATTTTCCCTTTCGCGCTGGAGCAGGGCGATCTCCTCGGGGAGACCCCATAGCGGGGTCTCAATGCCGTTGCGGCTGAGCACCAGCGCCAAGGCGGTTCCCCAGGAGCCTGCTCCGAGGACTGCGACCCTAGGCCGATCCGAACGGTTCATGCTCAGTGCGCGGTCTCGTTGGCGTTCTCGGGTGGCTGCTGCCCCTCCTGCTGTGCCTGCTCCTGGAGCTGCTGCAGGTGGCGGGCGTAGATGGCATCGAAGTTGACCGGGCTGAGGAGCAGTTGCGGGAAGCTCCCTTTGGAGACCAGGTCGGAGACTACTTCGCGAACATAGGGGAAGAGCAGGTTGGGACAGTAGGCTCCAAGCATCGGTCCCATCTCTTCATTGGTGAAGCCACGAATGCGAAAGATGCCACCCTGTTTGACTTCGATAAGGAAGGCGGTCTTCTCTTCGATTTTGCAGGTGACGGTGATGTTGAGGACTACTTCGTAGTGCTCTTCGCCGAGGCTCTGCACCGCGCTATTGACGTTCATGTTGAAGGCGGGCTTCCACTCCTGGTTGAAAATCAGGGGGGAGTTGGGGGTCTCGAAGGAGACATCTTTGGTGTAGATGCGGGCGAGAAAGAATTCACGCTCATTCGGCTGTTGGGCTGCTGGTTCGCTCATCTTCAGGTTCCATTGGGTTGGTGTAGGTGCCGCTCGGGAAGTCCCGTCGGGTTGGGTAATGGTTTATCGGTTCAGCAAGTGGGAAGCGTATACGCAACCGCCTCGCAGGCGGCATAGTTGTACCCTTCTTCTTTTTTTCTCTCTCCTCTCTCCCCTCTGTTCTGCTCACCGTAAAGCAGTCTACTTTTTGCTGATCGGCATGCCGGCGCTCTGCCACGCCAGAATGCCGCCGCGTAGGTTGTATACCTTCTCAAAGCCTTTGCTGCGCAGTTGCTTGCAGGCGAGGGCCGATTGTGCGCCGGAGCGGCAGTTGATGATGACTGGTTGGTCTTTGTGTTTTTCCAGGGTGCCGAGCTGCTTCATCAGGCCGCTCATCGGAATATTCTTTGCGCCGAGAATATGCCCCTTGTTGAAATCGGAGATTGGGCGTACATCAATAAGTGTCGCCTCTTCACGATTGATCAGGTCGGTGACCTCACGCGGCCCAATGTTTGCTCCTGCGGCGATGTCGGCGTAGATGTTGTAGGTGAGCATCGCCGCAACGACCAGAAAAGCGGTGGTTAGAAAGAGATTGTTACCAATAAACTCAAGGATCTGATCCATGTTGCAAAACTCGGTTCGGCAGATTGCGTGAAGTGGGTTGGGGTATCGAACTAGCGGTTATTGGGAAAGATGTCCACGGCTTAGTTGTTCCGTTGACAAAAAACCTGTTTCATCATTACAATGAGCTGTAGGGTGCGGGAGTCGCTGACCCGATAGTAGACCCGATTGGCATCTTTGCGCGAGGCAAGAATCCCTTTGTCGCGCAGAATGGCGAGGTGTTGTGAGATGTTACTCTGGGAGGTGCCGACATTGTCGACAATATCCTGCACACTGACCTCGTTATCCCCTAGGGTGCAGAGGATCTTCAAGCGCAGTGGGTGAGACATCGCCTTGAGTGAGCGAGACGCTCGCTCAACGTCCTCATCGCCCTCTAGCAGGCCGCTCATCTCTTCTGTAAAGTTTTGTTCCATAGATAATTCTTTTCTCTATAATGCGATTTTCCAAGAGCGACCTCGCGCCCCAAACCCAGTGTAAATAGGCCGAGGTAACGGAAACCATCTGGCAACCCGTGCCGCCGTGCGACACAGTACCTCGTTGCCGTAGGTCGCCCTTCAGGGCGCTAACGGCCTGCCAGGCCGTTGTTGTTGCGGGGCGACCGCGCCTAAAGGCGCTCTCTTCTCTACTACAGGATCTCAGTTGATCGTACAGCTTCCCCCAGCTTGCTCATAGTCAAGAGGGGTGGCATCGCGTATCTCATGGATCTTAACTCTCACTTGAAGAGTTTTTCCGGCGAGGGGGTGGTTGCCATCCAGGGTCAGTTTGCCATTACGAATGCGACTAACCCGAAAGGTCTTGATCTCACCCGCCTCATTCTGCATCTGCACCTCGGCACCGACGTGACGAAACTCAAGGGGGACGTTGTCCATATCGTCGATAAAGGTAAGATTGGGGTCGTGGTCACCAAATCCTTTGTCGGGAGGCACCCGCAGCTCAACAATATCTCCCTCGCTTTTGTTAGCTACAGCGCTCTCCATGCCGCCGATCAGTACCTGCGGTCCACCGTGGACATAGTTTACCGGGATGTCGTTCTGCTCCAAGATCTCTCCGTTCTGGTCACGGATGGTGTAGGTCAGGGAGACGAACTTGCCTGGCTGAATGGTCTGTTGAGTCATGGTCGGGGAGTCATTACCTCGTAAAATCAATGTCAACTTCGGGTCTTACGCAGCCGCTCAATTGCCCGCAACTGCGCAACCGTCTCTGCCAGTTCGGCTTGGGCCTTGGCCAGCTCCATTTCGGAGGCACGTCCGGCGAGGGCATCCTCGGCACGGCGCTTGGCCTCCAGGACGGCGGCTTCGTCAATATCCGCAGCACGAATCGCGGTGTCTGCGAGGATAGTCACCCGATGCGGCTGCACCTCTAGGATACCACCATTGACATAGAAGTGCTGCATCTCTTTGCCCTCCCCTGGATCGACTCGCACCTCTCCGGGGGAGAGGCGGGTGATCATCGGGGCGTGGCGTGGAGCAATGCCGACCTCACCCAGCTCGGCGCGAGCGTAGACCATCTCGGCAAGGCCCGAGTGGATCTCCCCCTCGGCACTGACGATGTCTACATGTATGGTCATGGCCATGATGCTTCTCCCTGTACTGGCTAGCGATTGCCCCTTTCGGCGGCCTCTTCGATTGGGCCGACCATATAGAAGGACTGCTCAGGAAGATGGTCATATTCGCCATCGACAATGGCTTTGAAGCCCTTAATGGTCTCTTTAAGCGATACATATTTGCCGGGGCTGCCGGTGAAGACCTCGGCGACAAAGAAGGGCTGGGAGAGAAAGCGCTGCATCTTGCGGGCGCGTTGCACCAGCAGCTTATCCTCTTCGGATAGTTCATCCATTCCCAGAATGGCAATAATATCCTTCAGCTCTTTGTAGCGCTGCAGGGTACCCTGCACCGCCCGCGCCACCTCGTAGTGCTCCAGACCGACGATGTTGGGGTCGAGGATACGCGAGGTGGAGTCGAGGGGATCGACCGCCGGATAGATGCCGAGTTCGGCGATCTGCCGGGAGAGTACCAAGGTGGCATCCAAGTGGGCAAAGGTGGTCGCCGGGGAGGGGTCGGTGAGGTCGTCGGCGGGGACGTAGACCGCCTGAAAAGAGGTGATGGAGCCGGTTTTGGTCGAGGTGATGCGCTCTTGCAGTACCCCCATCTCCTCCGCCAGGGTCGGCTGGTAGCCGACCGCCGAGGGCATCCGCCCGAGCAGTGCTGACACTTCGGTGCCGGCCAGGGTGTAGCGGTAGATGTTATCGACGAAGAGCAGCACGTCGCGCCCCTCATCACGAAAGTGCTCGGCCATGGTGAGGCCGGTGAGGGCGACGCGCAGCCGGTTGCCGGGCGGTTCGTTCATCTGGCCGTAGACTAGGGCGACCTTGTCGAGAACCCCGCCTTCCTGCATTTCGTGGTAGAAGTCGTTTCCTTCACGGGTACGCTCACCGACTCCGGCAAAGACCGAGTAGCCGGAGTGTTCGACCGCGATGTTGCGAATCAGCTCCATCAGGGTGACGGTCTTACCCACCCCGGCACCGCCGAAGAGTCCGATCTTGCCACCCTTTTGGATCGGCATAATCAGGTCGATCACCTTAATACCGGTCTCCAGGATCTCCAGCGAGCTGGCTTGATCTTCATATTTCGGTGGAGAGCGGTGAATCGGCAGGCTGATATCGCCCTCAATCGGGCCGGCATCGTCAATTGGTCTGCCGAGTACATCCATCACCCTTCCGAGGGTACCCTTGCCAACCGGCACGCTGATAGGGGCACCACTGTTTTCGACCAGGAGGCCACGACGTAGACCGTCGGTGCTGCCCATCGCGATGCTGCGTGCGACACCATCCCCAAGCTGCTGCTGCACCTCCAGGGTTAGCCCCACCTCTGGGATGTGTAAGGCATCATAGATTTTCGGCATTTCGCCCTTGGGGAACTGTATGTCCACCACAGCCCCAATGATTTGGACCACTTTACCCGAATTCATTTCCAATCCTCGTCCCGCCCGTCGGCGGCTCTTTGGTACATTACAAGAAAATTCTGTAGGCAGGCTGCACTAACCACTGACCGCCGCCGCACCACCCACGATCTCGGAGATCTCTTGGGTGATGGCCGCTTGGCGTGCCTTGTTGTAGACCAACTGCAGCTCATCAATCAGGCTTCCGGCGTTGTCCGAGGCGGACTTCATCGCCACCATACGGGCCGACTGTTCACACGCCCCGTTCTCCACCACCGCCTGGTAGACTAGCGACTCCAGGTGGCGCAGCAGCAGGTGATCAAGCACGACCTTGGCATCTGGCTCGTAGAGGTAATCCCAGTGATGGGTCAGGTTCTGGTCGGTGTGGTCGGCGTGAATCGGCAGCAACTGCTCAATCACCGGCTCCTGGGTCATGGTGTTGACGAAGCGGTTGTAAGCGATATAGACCCGATCTACCTTGCCCTCTTGGTAGGCCTCAACCATCACTTGCGCGGTTCCGATCATCTGCTCAATGTGGGGGGTATCACCCAAGTGGGTGACCTGTCCCATTACGTCGCCGCCGACCCGGCGGAAGAAGCCGAGAGCTTTGTTGCCAATGGTGCAGAACTTCGCATCGATCCCCTGCTCCTTCTTCTCCTTGAGGTCGCGTACTAGCCTGCGGAACAGGTTGCTGTTGAGACCTCCGCACAACCCACGATCCGAGGAGATGATGATGTAGCCGACCCGCTGCACCTCCTGTCGGCTGGTCATAAAGCTGTGTTTGTACTCTGGCGCGGCGTGGGCCAGATGGGCAATCACCGTCTTTATTTTCTCCGCATAAGGGCGGGTGGCGGCCATCCGCTCCCGCGCCTTACGCATTTTGCTGGCCGCGACCATCTCCATGGCACGGGTGATCTTCTGCGTGTTCTTGATGCTTCCGATCTTGGTACGGATCTCTTTTGCGCCTGCCATATCAGCCTCTTACACGTTGCCTACCAGGTGCTATTGGCTTTGAAAGCCTGTAGCGCCTCGTGGAATGCCTTTTCAATATCGGCGTTGTAGTCGCCGCTCTGATTGATGCGCTCCATCAGGTCACTGTGATGACTCTTCAGATAGCCGAGCAGGGCGTGTTCAAAATCGACCACTTTCTTGAACTCGACATCATCCAGGTAGCCCTCATTAGCGGCAAACAGCGAAATCGCCATCTGCGCGATGCTCATTGGGGCGTACTGCGCCTGCTTCATTAGCTCAGTGGCCCGCTTGCCGCGCTCCAACTGCTTGCGGGTCGCTTCATCAAGATCAGAGGCGAACTGCGAGAAGGCGGCCAGCTCGCGATACTGAGCGAGGGCGAGGCGGACACCGCCGCCAAGCTTTTTGATGATCTTGGTCTGGGCGGCACCGCCGACGCGGGAGACCGAGAGACCGGCGTTAATGGCCGGGCGGATACCGGAGTTGAACAGGTCAGACTCCAGAAAGATCTGGCCGTCGGTGATCGAGATGACGTTGGTCGGTACGAAGGCGGAGACGTCGCCCGCTTGGGTCTCGATGATCGGCAGCGCGGTGAGCGAGCCGGTCTTGCCCTTTACCTCGCCATTGGTCATCTTCTCAACATAGTCGGCATTGACCCGCGCCGCCCGCTCCAGCAGCCGGGAGTGGAGGTAGAAGACATCGCCGGGATAGGCTTCACGACCAGGGGGACGGCGCAGCAGCAGGGAGACTTGGCGGTAGGCCCATGCCTGCTTGGTGAGGTCGTCGTAGATAATGAGCGCATCTTCGCCCTTGTCGCGGAAGTACTCCCCCATGGAGCAGCCGGCGTAGGGGGCGATGAACTGGAGCGCGGCGGAGTCGGCGGCGGCAGCGGCAACCACAATGGTATGCGCCATCGCACCGTGCTCTTCGAGCTTGCGCACCAGCGCGGCGATTGAGGAGTTCTTCTGGCCGACCGCGACATAGATGCACTTAACGCCGCTGTCTTTCTGGTTGATGATCGCATCAATGGCGATGGCGGTCTTGCCGGTCTGGCGGTCGCCGATGATCAGCTCGCGCTGACCGCGTCCTACCGGGACCATGGCATCAATCGCTTTCAGTCCGGTCTGCACCGGCTGATCGACCGATTTACGGGCGATTACGCCGGGGGCGACCTTTTCGATGGGGGAGCTGCCCTGGGCATCGATTGGCCCTTTGCCGTCAATCGGGCGACCGAGCGGATCGACCACCCGCCCTAACAGCCCCTCGCCGACCGGTACTTCCAGTACCTTGCCGGTACATTTGACGGAGTCGCCTTCGGTAAGATGCTTGTAATCTCCCAGTACTACCGCACCCACTGAGTCGCGCTCCAGGTTGAGGGCGAGTCCCGGGGTGCCGCCGGGAAACTCCAACATTTCGTAGGACATGACATCTTCAAGACCGTGGATGCGCACGATACCATCGGTCAGACTGACGATGGTACCTTCGGTGCGGGCCTCGGTCTTGAGGTCGTAGTTTTCGATCTTTTTCTTGATCAGCTCGCTGATTTCAGATGGGTTGAGTTGCATAATGGCGTCTCGTTCAGATTCTAAATTCGTTGGCCAGTTGGCGGAGCCTGCCCCGGATGGAGCCGTCGATGACCAGATCCCCTGCGCGGATGCACATCCCGCCGATTAGATCGGGATCCTTTTCGCTGGTGATCCTCACCTCTTTGCCGAAACGTACCTTTAGCGCCTCGGCAAGCATACGCTCTTCAGCCGGCTGAATCACATACGCCGAGGTCAGGTGGACATCAACGCTCCCCTCCGCTTCGCGTTTAAGCTGCTCAAAGAGCTGGGCGATGGTCGGTAGCAGCGACAGACGACCGTTATCCACCAAGAGTTGAAGCAGGTTCAGTCCCTCTTGATCAAGGTAGTCGCTGGCGACTTCGCGCAGGATGGTGGAGAGCATATCTTTGCCAACCTTGGGGTTGGTGGTTAGTGCCGTCATCTCCGGTTCGCGCATGATGGCGGCCAGAAAGCCAAGGCTCTCCGACCACTCACCCAGGCGCTCATGGTCACGCGCATGCGCAAACAGCGCCTGGGCGTAGGGACGGGCAATCGTGGTCTGTTCTACCGCCATGGATCAGATCTCTTTGGCCAGTTGTTCAACGATAGCCCGGTGGCTATCGGCGTTGATCTCCTTGCGCAGGATGCGTTCAGCACCCGCAATAGCGAGTGCCCCAACCTGCTCACGCAGCTCTTCGCGTGCCCGGTTGTTCTCCTGCTCGATCTCTGCTTGAGCGGCGGTCAGTATTCGCGCACCCTCCGCCTGTGCATCGCCTTTGGCCTCTTCAATGATCTCGCGGGCACGCTTTTGTGCCTGCGCGATAATCTCAGCCGCTTGCCCCTTGGCATCCTTCAGAAACTCAGCGGAACGCTCTCGTGCCAGTTCCTGTTCATGGTGGCCACGCTGCGCCGCCGCGAGACCATCGGCGATCTCTTTGCGGCGCGTCTCCAAGGCCCCCATGATCGGGGTCCACACATATTTCATCGTGAACCATACGAACACGGCAAACGCAGTCAGTTGCCCAAACAACGTGATATTGATGTTCATTCTGGTCTACCCTTCTGTCAATCGCCTAGCAGGCGCAGTGTCGGTGTACGTAGGAAACCGCATTGACCCGATCAGGCGACGGCAAAAATGATGTACATTGAGATGCCCACTGCAATCATTGGCACCGCATCGAGCAGACCGATGATAATGAAGAACTGGGTACGTAGCATCGGAACCAGTTCCGGCTGGCGAGCCGCTCCGTCTAGGAAACGGCCACCGAGCAGGCCGACACCAATGGCGGCACCGAGCGCCCCGAGTCCCATCATAATCGCTCCGGCGACGTAGAGTAGTGCTTGTGCTTCAGACATTTTCAGTTTCTCCCGTGAAGTAAAGGTGTGTTGGTTAAGGTGAAATCGGCCCGCTCTAGTGATCCGTCTGATGCGCCATATCAAGATAGACGATGGTCAGGGTCATGAAGATAAAGGCTTGTAAAGTGATCACTAGAATATGGAAAATCGCCCAGCCTAGCTGCAGAAAGCCACCAAAGATTCCCAGTACCAACCCGCCGCTATACATCAGTCCAATCAGGATGAAGATCATCTCGCCTGCGTAGAGGTTACCAAAAAGGCGCAGTGAGAGCGAGATGGGTTTAGCGATCAGGCTGATAAACTCCAAAATGAAGTTGAAAGGAATAAACAAAGCCTGCACAAAGATGTTTTTAGACTCGAAGGGGTGCAGGGTCAGCTCTCCGACAAAGCCGCCAACCCCTTTTACCTTGATGCTATAGTAGATCACCAGCAGGAACACCCCAAGGGCCATGCCAAAGGTGGCGTTAACGTCGGTGGTGGGAACAATCTTCATGTAGGGGACGAGACCGAGGGCGTAGTCACCGACTAGCCAAGGAATAAAATCGACAGGAACCAAGTCCATCAGGTTTTGCAGGAAGACCCAGACAAAGATGGTGAGGGCGAGGGGGGCAATGAGTGGATTGTGACCGCGAAAGGAGCCGCGCACGGTGTTATCGACAAACTCTACCAGCCACTCAACGAAGTTCTGCATGCCACCCGGTACTCCGGCAACGGCACGATCTGCGGCACGCTTAAAGAAAAAGAGGAAGACGACGCCGAGCATGACCGACCAGAGCATGGTATCAAGATGGATGGCCCAGAACCCCATCTCAGCGGCTTCGCTGGAACTCTGCGCAATTTTCCACTCGCCGTCGGCGTTACGCCCAAAGGTCAGGTTGGTCAGATGGTGCCTAATATGTTCACTTGATGTGCCAGCCATTGCGTCTTCCAGTGTTAAAGGTCAAGAATTCAGTACGTGGATAATCAGCGCAGGTACTAGGGAGACCGCGATAAAGCTCCCAAACAGGAGCCACTCGTTCAGCGGCTCCACGCGATAGAAGACTACAGCAAAAAGCAAGCCAGTCAGTAGTAACTTCTGCATCTGCGCCCCGTAGAACCTGCCAACTACCTGTCGCAGATCGTCCGCCCGATACGCTACCGTAGCCGCCCGTGCAACCAAGGTGTTGGGGATCGCCGCCAACAGCCCTCCCAGTGCCAGGGAGCCGCTCCAGACCCCGTTCACGGGGAGCAGCAGCAGGGCTGGCAGCAGGGCAAAAAGATACTGAAGGAGAAGTATCTTGTAGACTCTGGCGCGTTCACGCTCAAACATTGTAGCGAATTTGGCCCCGGTAGCGTGCGACATTTAGCGACGGGGGAGATTATAAGCCAATCCGCATATAAGATCAAACGATAGGTCGATAAAATAATCCTGAGTATAGTTCTAGGTTATATCTTTGGCAAATTGGGTTGCAACGAAGGGGGGAGGGTGCAACGATAGAGGGGTGATGATGCTGGAGGGATCGCGCCGATCCGTCCTGAAGATCCTGTTTGAGGTTGTATAGTATAAGGAGTGGCCGTCGCGATGTGTGATGAGATTCTATTGGGGGTAAATATCGACCATGTAGCCACCTTGCGCCAGGCGCGGGGTACCCGCTACCCGGAGCCGCTGCAAGCGGCGCTGGTGGCGGAGCAGGCTGGGGCGGATGCGATCACGATCCACTTGCGAGAGGATCGACGGCATATCCAGGATCGCGATGTGGAGTTATTGCAAGGGGTACTACAGACCCGCATGAACCTGGAGATGGCCGCGACTGCGGAGATGCTGAAAATCGCCCGACGGATAGGCCCCGCCGACTGCTGTCTAGTTCCGGAGCGGCGTGCCGAGCTGACTACCGAGGGGGGGTTGGATGTTGCCGCTGCGGTTGCCCCCCTGCGGGACTACTGCGCCGCACTGGCGGAGGCGGGGGTACGGGTCTCGCTGTTTATCGATCCCGAACTACGACAACTGGAGGCGGCGCAGGCGATTGGTGCCCCAGTGGTGGAGATCCACACTGGCGGTTATGCCGAGGCGCAGGGGCCGATTCCGCAGGCACGTGAGCTGGAGCGTATTCGCCAAGCGGTAGTACAGGGGCAGGATTTGGGGTTGCAGGTCAACGCCGGTCACGGACTGGACTACCACAACGTAAAGGCAATTGCCGCACTGCCGGGGGTGCGGGAGCTGAACATCGGCCATGCGATTATCGCCCGCGCCCTGTTTGGCGGGCTGGGATCGGCGGTGAGCGAGATGAAACGGCTGATCAATGCCGCTCGATATGGGGCTGAAAGATGAGGCGTGTAGATCGTGTTGCTGGCGACTAGCCTCACCACTACGCGGCTCCTCGCTCTTCGTTTTTGTGACGCAGTCGGTTGTTATTTGCCGCGCATCTTGTTGTAATACGCAGAGTTCCCTTTGCGTACAGGTCGCTTTTGTTGCCATGGTGCAAAATGGAAAGGAGCGGTTCATCAATAGCAAAGACAACCATCACAGCAGAACATCCCATAGATTCTGGGTCTGCATGGTGTTTCTCATCGAGAAGTGTTCACTTTGTTGTTGAATCATTCCTAAAGAGCAAAGGGGTCGGGTAGATACAGGGAAGAACGATGATCATTTAGGGGATTTTTATGGTGCTTCGAGGGCAAATGATGCTCTTCGGAATGCTGCTGCTGGGAGGGGTCGCCCCCTCGGTGCCAGCGGCGGCGCTGCCGAACGATACGGGGGCGGCTGCGCAGCACTGCCTGCTCTCGCTCCCCGATGTGCGCCGCTATCGGCGGGTGGCGGCATTGCAGCAAGCGGGGCGCTGGCCGGCCGCAGAGATGTTGCTGGGACAGGTGGAGAGTGATCTCCTGTTGGGATGGGTGCTGGCGCAGCGTTATCTTCACTCCGATTATGTCGTTACCTATCAGGAGCTGGTCGCTTGGTTAGAGCGCTACGGCGACCATCCCGATGCCTCGGCGCTGCACCGCTTGGCACTCACTATCCGCCCGGTGATTCCGGAAGTTAAGGCGAAGGGGGAGGCGGCAGAAGAGAAGTCGGAAGGTGACGACGAAGCGGTCGTTCCGGTTGAGGAGCTGCCGCCACTGCCCGAGCCGCAGCCAGTGCGCAGCGCCCTGCTAAACGAACCACCGCTCTTTCCCATTACCCCCTACCGCTCCACGAAAGCACGCAGTCGTGAGGGAGAGCTGCGGGTTAGAGCGCTGAAGCAGGAGATTGGCAACCATCTGCGCAATACCCGACTGAGCCAGACCGAGGCGCTGTTGCAGAGTGCGGAGGTGGTGGAGCTGTTTGATCTTTTTGAGCTGGATGAGTCGCGCTATCGGCTGGCCGCCGCTTGGTTCCATCAAGGGGAGAGCGAGCGGGCGCTGGAGATCGTCAGTGCGGTGACCGAGCGCTCTGGAGAGCAGTTGCCACTCAGCCACTGGACTGCCGGATTGGCTGCATGGCGGCTGGGGCAGGTGGAGCGGGCGCTGCACCATTTTGAGCGCTATGCCGATGCCGAGCAGTTGCCCTCCTGGAACCGTGCCGCCGGGGGGTACTGGAGCGCCCGCGCCCACTTTGCACAGGGCAACTGGGTCGATGCGCGGCTGCGGCTGGTGCAGGCGGCGCAGT
The DNA here is from genome assembly GCA_007135625.1 of Gammaproteobacteria bacterium. Lineage (GTDB taxonomy): Bacteria > Pseudomonadota > Gammaproteobacteria > Chromatiales > Chromatiaceae > SLIM01. The sequence continues at coordinate 5,120 of SLIM01000356.1, read as the reverse complement.
ATGACCGTACCTTTTATGGAATCTTAGCGGCGGGACGACTCGGTTGGCCGCTCACCGTCACCTTGCGGCGTGAGATGGCGGGATGTGAGGAGATTGCGCCACTGCTGGAGAGTCCCGCTGGACAGCGAGCGGTGGCGCTGGTGCAGATCGGACAGGCGGCAGCAGCGGTGGCAGAGTTGCAGCGCGTTCCCCAGTGGCGGAAGCGCTCAACCGTGACGGCGATGCTAGCACTCGCCCATCAGGGGGGGCTATACCACTTCGGTCTGCGGCTTGCAGAGCGGCTAACCACTATGGAACCGGAGTTGTTGGCGCGCCTGCGGATCGACCTAGACCCTTTTCTCTATCCGCTGCCGCTGTTGCAGTCGCATGAGGCGTTACGGGTGGATCGGGCGCTGCTCTACGCCTTTATGCGCCAGGAATCGGGATTTGACCCACAAGCGGGAAGTCATCGGGGAGCGATGGGGTTAATGCAGTTGTTACCCCGCACGGCGGCATCGCTCGATCCAGAGCGGCAGTTTACCGGGGAGGAGCGTACCCTGCTCTACGATCCAGTACTCAATGTTACCCTCGGACAGAGGTATCTACAGGAGCTGCTCGGTTCGCGACGGGTGGCGCAGGATCTCTTCCGCTTGAGCGTTGCCTATAACGCCGGGCTGGGTAACTTGGCCAAGTGGGAAGCGGTGATGGTCTATGGGGATGATCCGCTGCTCTTCATTGAGAGCCTGCCGGCTCGCGAGACCCGCCTGTTTGTCGAGCGGGTGATCGCCAATCTATGGGTATATCGTGCAGGAATGGGGCAGACAAGCCCCTCGCTGGCAACCTTGGGGCGCGACCAGTGGCCACGCTACCACCCCCTCGACCGCACCCCGGAGACGGCGCTGGTGGCCCTTACGGAGTGAGTGCGGAGCGGTCGCTCCGGCTCACCACCGACTTTCCGCACTGTGCCCTTGTAACTCACTGATCCGAATAAATTGTAGTGTGTTGCACGGGGGGTGCGGAGTGTGGGTCAAAAGATAAACTTGCGCTGCTGTTGTGGCTGTTTCAAGGAGGGGATGAGGGTATCAAACAGCACCTGGTGGCGTAGGGTGCCGTCGCTATTGCGCTGGATCTGAAAGGCTTGCATAATCGGCTCCTCCCCGAGAACCGCGAAGATCCGCCCGTGATCATCCAGCAACCGAATCAGCTCCTCCGGCAGTTCGCGCACGGCACCCGTTAGGGCGATGGCATCAAAGCTGCGGGGCGCTAGCTCGGTGTGAAAGAGATCCCCGGTCAACTGCTCCACCCCGCTCACTCCGACCCGCTCCAGGTGGCTCGCCGTCAGTGCGCTCAACACCGGATCAAGCTCCAGCGAGGTGACTCGTCCCCCCAAGCGGGCCAGGCAGGCGGTGACAAAGCCACTGCCACTCCCCACCTCCAGCACCCGCTCCCCCGGCGCAAGCGCAAGGGCTTGCAGTAGCTTGGCCACCAAGCAGGGAGAGAGCATCCGCTGCCCGTTAGGGAGCGGGATCTCCAGGTCGGCGTAGGCGAGACCGCGATAGGCAGGGGGGACAAACTCTTCGCGGGGGAGTTCTGCCAGCAGGTCGAGAACCTGTGGGTTGAACACCTCCCAAGGGCGGATCTGCTGCTCCACCATATTGAAGCGTGCCTGTTCAATCGCTGCGCTTGCCATAGGTTATACTCCTCTTCTTATGCCGATATTTCTGGAATCGGGGAGCTGGCCCGATAGCGACCCGACCTCCCATACTGCCCTCTCTGCTGGCGTTACGATAAAAGATCGGGCGGCTAGTTGCAAGGAGATTGTATAGCATCATGCTATCTGTAGTTGAAGCGTTACCGTTGGGTGAACTACAATTAGCTTTCGTCGGCTTGAGCCGCTCTACGAAGTTGTGGCGTGGCCCGAGGTGACCGAAGCTGACCCGCCGCTCTTTCTCCGACCAGATTTTCGATAAATACTGAGGAATAGACCAGTGATGAAGGATTTAGGTGTAAATGCCGGGGGGATTCGCACTCCCGAAGCGATCAAAGCGGAACTGCAACAGTTTTATGAGCGCATGGCCAAGGCGAATGGGCAAACAGCCCTTACCTCCACGCATGAACATGCTACGCGCAATGAACGCTATGGCAGCGCCTTCTACCCAGACGAAGCGTTGGACGGCCTGCCCCAAAGTATCGTTGCGGGTTCCATCGCCTGCGGCAACCCCCACGCCATCGCCGCCCTGCAACCAGGCGAAGTCGTGCTTGATCTGGGCTGTGGCAGTGGGTTAGATGTTTTGCTGGCGGCGCGACAGGTGGCCCCAACTGGCTTTGTTTATGGTGTAGATATGACCGCCGAAATGGTGGAACTGGCTCGCCGCAACGCGGCTACAGTCGGGGTGACCCATGTCGAATTTCGTCAAGGCGAGATCGAATCTCTGCCTCTGCCCGACCATGTCGTGGATGTGGTGATGGCGAACTGCGTCATCAATCTCTCCCCCGAGCAAAGCGTTGCTCTGGCCGAAGCGTATCGAGTGCTGAAACCGGGTGGCCGTCTCACTTTTGCCGAAGTGATGGTGGACGGCGACCTCAGCACGTTTCCTATCTCTGAGGAAGATATTCAGATCGCCATGAATTGCGCGGGCTGTATTTTCGGAGCATTAACCGTCGCAGCGTTCACCCATTTGCTGGAAGAAGCGGGTTTTACGGAGATCGAAGTCATCATCCAGCACCGCCATACCCCAGAAGAGTTGCTAAATAGATTGCCAGCCGCCTTGCAGAGCCGCTTGCAAGCACTTGATCCGTCCGTGGTGAGGGAGCTGATTGGATGCTTTACCAGTAGCGTCATTCGAGCGCAAAAAAGGGCTTAATGAGCGGGGTGAGCTGCTAACGGCTGCGTGGCAAGCCCCTCACCTTCAACCCCGCTACCGACCTGCTCGCCTAGCCGGGCATCGCCCTGAAGGGTGGCGATCTGCAGGGAACGCTAAAGGATGGAGGGTAGGTTGAGGGGGGGCTATACGAACGAAAGATATGGTGGCTACGGGTGGAATTGAACCACCGACCTACGGGTTATGAGTCCGTCGCTCTAACCAACTGAGCTACGTAGCCGCTGACGTGGCGCACAGTATAGGTGCAGGCAGAACGCAATGCAACTCTTTTTTATTTGTCGCTACGGGTCTCTCCCCGTTGAGGTGCAATCACCCCACTGCATAGAGGAGAGATGTTCGGCACCCCCAGCCGGGCGATGGCGGCAAAGCCGAGCAGGACGGCGAACCAGAGCGTGGCGAGGCGGCAGAGCAGGGTCGCAGTGACCGCCAACGACAGGTCGCCGCTCAGGGCGTAGAGCATCACCCCCATCACCGCCTCGGTACTCCCCAGCCCGCCCGGAATCATTGAGGCCGCCCCGGCGAGCATTGCCACCGCATAGATCCCAATCGCCAGGGAGAGCGATAGCTCCAGCCCCAGCACCTGGCAGATCCACCAGAAACCGAACCCTTCCGCGAACCAAGCGATGAGACTCAACAGCAACCCCAGCAGCAGAGTATGACCACGCAGTAGCAACGCCGCCGCCGCCAGCAGGTGGAGCAGTTGACCAGCAACCCGGCGCAGCGCAGGCCGCCGCAGACGGCTGGCCAAGTGACGCAAAAAGTTTTGCAGCAAGGGGCTGTGCAGCAGCGGCAAAGTAATCAGCAGGAGCAGGGCAATCGCCCCAACCACCAACCGATACTCGGGAAAGGCGAGACTCCCCAGCAGCGCAAGCAGCAGCACGGCGGCGACATCCAGCAGCCGATCCGCAAACAGGGCAGCGAGACTCTGGGCGTAACCAACCGCGTGGTACTGCTTGAGATAGCCGCTCCGAATCACCTCGCCGACCTTCGCCGGGGTGGTGACCAGGGCAAACCCGGCAACATAGATCAGCAAATTGCTCCCCAGCGGCACACGGATCTGCTGGCGCAGCAGATAGAGGTGCCAGCGCCCGAAGCGCAACAGGTAGTTGACCAGCGACAGCGCGAGAACCAACCCAATATCCCAAAAGGTAAAGCGGGCCAGTGCCGCAGCCACGGCACGGGCATCCCCCGCCGCCACCGCCGCGACATAGAGCGCGAGGGCGATCAGGATCGAAAGCAGCAGTGGGCGGATGAGTTGAGCGGCGTGGTGCAGCATCGGGTTCCTCTACTCTACTTGGAATCACTCCTTACGCATCGTCTCTGCCACTGCTTGGCCACAGTAGCGAGCCGTGCGCTGTTCCAGCCACGCCAGCGCTCTGGCCGTCGCGTCAGGGCGATGGTGACCCGAATCGGGTCGAAGGGGTCGATGGAGGCCTAAAGCACTTTTTGCTCATGGTCTAAGCTCCTCAATCTGTTGCGTGCGCCCTGGTGAGGCGGGGCGATCTGCGCGGCGGGTCGCCAGAGTATAAGGGATGGCGGGGGGAAGGGCGAGGAATTATTTCTTGATATTACTTGTTTTTGGTGCTTTTGCGCTAGCGCAAAGAGAGCCATTTCTGTGAGTTACGTCACAAAGTTAAAAAAGAAGTTGACTAATCGCTCACATCGTACTACTGTGTAGTCATCGTCGGTTATGGATAAGAGCGAAATTCGCGAGGTTTAAGATGACTTCCAATAAATGGCTTAGAAAAAGTGCAGTGGCAGCAGCAGTGGCTTTCGCTTTGGCAGGGAGTGCTGGGGTTGGAGCGAATCAGCTTCCTATTGGCGTGGTTTTCGATATGGAAAGCTCGACCTGGGAGGATTTTGTGAGTGTCGCTGGTACGCTCACTGGTCAATCAGGTGCCTTTGGAGCATCCCTCATTGATTACTTGGATACGCGAGATCCCTCTTTCTTGACTGCGAGTAGAAACGATTATGTAAGAAATAATGCGTCCTATATTATTTCTGCTATTGATGCCTATGAGGCCGAGCACGGTACTGTCACCTCCATCAACCCTCAAACCAATGAGTATCTCGCCGAGCTTGCCGGCTACACAATCACCAACAACTACTCTACTCTTATTTCGAATATTGTTGATTTGGGAGAGGATCACCTCAGCCTGATCAACTCCAACATCAGCAGCATCTCCTTCAATAGCTCGAATATTGGGCAGAATAGCAACAATATTTCGACAAATTCTACAAACATTTCATCTAATAGTA
>SLIM01000034.1 GCA_007135625.1 Gammaproteobacteria bacterium | reverse complement strand
GAGGGTGACCCCCAGATGGGGGTGCGCAGGGGGAGGGGAGGGCGGGGGGGTCGCTCGATAGCCGCCGTTATCCTCCGGCCCGGTGGGGGGGCGCAGGTGCAGCACAATGCCGAAATCGGCCAGCAGGGAGGCGAGAGGCAGCTCGTCGCAGCGGTGGAGCGCCTGGGCAAAGAAGGGGTGAAGATCGAGACCGGTGAGAGTACAGGCGAGCTGCTCAATCTCCCCCTCAACCACTCCCTTGCCGCTGCGCCCGTAGTGCTGCCAGAGCGCCCGCAGCAAATCATCCAGGGTGTAGCGTCCATTGCTGTCGCGGCGCATGGTGAGATCGAGGGCGAGGGCGACCAGCGCCCCCTTATTGTAGTAGCTGACAATCGCGTTACTGGCGTTCTCCCCCTGCTGATAGAACTTGGTCCAGGCATCAAAACTCGACTCCGCAAGGGACTGTAACCGCCGCCCGTGGTTGCGTTGCAACCGGGTGATGCTAATCGCCAGCAGCTCTAGCCAACTGGCGGGGGTGATGACCCCACTGCGCAGCAGCATCCGGTCGTCGTAGTAGGCGGTGATCCCCTCAAAAGCCCATAAGAGTTCGGTGTGTACCTCACGCTCCAGCCCCCCGTCCATAAACGCTTGCGGTCGAATCCGCTTGACGTTCCAAAGGTGAAAATATTCGTGGCTACAGAGTCCCAGAAAGCGGCGGTAGCCTTCGCTCATTTCGCGCTCTCCCGGCTTCGGTAGATCGTCACGGCGACAGAGCAGCGAGCAGCCGTCGCGATGCTCCAGGCCGCCGTAGCCCTCGCCAACAGCGGTGACCAGAAAGAGGTACTCGGCCATTGCCGGAAGTTCGCCAAAAAGGGCTACCTGTTGGGCGCAGATGCGCTCCAGATCGGCGGCCAGCCGTTCGCGATCGAGCGACGGAATGCGGCCCTGCAACACCATGCGGTGCGGGGTACCTGCGACGCTAAACGGGATCTCGATCAGGCGACCGATCTCCACCGGGTGATCGACCAGCTCCAAGTAGTTGGCGCACTCAAAAACCCCGAACAGCCCTGCTTGATCAGCAACTTTGGGGAGGGTTGAGGCGAGTTGCCAGTCGCGATAGCCAGCACCGCTCGGGCGCTCAATCAGCAGGCGGTGGGGCTGGTGATCCTGGCCGCTGATGCGCAGCAGTAGGCAGGTGCCGTTAAAATAGGCGTGGGTGGTGTCGAAATGGGCGCCGCGTACCGAGAGATCCCAGGCGTAGACTTGATAGCGCAGGGTTAGCGGGGCGCTGATCGGGGCGGCCTGCCAGCTCTGTTTGTCGAGCTTGCGCAGTGCCACCGGCGTACCCGCCGACTCGGCGTGGAGGGTGATCAGGTGTTTGGCGAAGTCGCGAATCATGTAGCTGCCGGGAATCCAGGCGGGGAGGGTGAAGTGCTGACCCGCCGGGTCGGGCTGGGGGATGGTGACTTCAACCGCGAAGAGGTGGGCTTCTGGATGGGCGAGGGTGAGGCGATAGGTGATCATGGGACTACTCACTGCGGCTACGGCCAATCGGCTGCATCATGCTTTCGCTTAGGCGGCGCGGCGGCAGCCCGAGGCGGGTGTCGTAGAGGACGGTGTAGGCAAAGATGCGCTCGACATAGCCACGGGTTTCATTGAATGGGATGGTGGCGATCCACTCATCTGCCGGGATTTGTTCGCTGGGGAGCCACTGGTTGATGCGCCCCTGTCCGGCGTTGTAGGCGGCGGTGGCGAGGGCCGGATGCTGGTGGAAGCGGTTGAGCAGGTGGCGCAGGTAACTGCTGCCGAAACGGATATTGAGGCGCGGTTCCAGCAGTTCACTGGTGGAGGGGTTGTTTACCTTGAGCCGACGGGCGATGTCGCGAGCGGTGGCCGGCATGATCTGCATTAGCCCCAAGGCCCCGGCGGAGGAGCGGGCATCGTTCACAAAGGCGCTCTCCTGACGCAGTACCGCAAAGACCCAGGAGAGATCGAGATCAAATTCGTTGCTGGCGCTGGCTAGATAGTACTTATGTTCCAACGGAAAGCGTAGCTCCAGATCGTCCCAGTAGCCGGTGCGTGCCAGGGTAAAGATGGCGCGGGAGTGCCAGCGCCACCCCTGTGCCAGCTTGGCGAAGGCCTGTAGCTCGGCATCCTCCATCACCACCATTAGGTGCCGCCACTCGCGGTTGGCCTCGCTGGTGCGCTTGAGAATGAATAACTCGCGGGCGCGCAGTACCGCCGGGGTCTGCTCGACCCGTTTGAGTAGCTCGGAATCGAGGGTGAGCGGGATGTTGTCGAGGTGGTAGGGGAGGGCGACCCGGTCTGCGGCGATAAAGCCGTGATAGGTGCGACTCTTCGCCAATTCGCGCAGCACCTCGCGCGAGCGCTCGCGCTGGCCGTGCTGCTCCAGGGCGCGGCCATACCAGTAGCGCTGATACTCACTGCGCCGCTCCTTCGGGGCCTCTCCCACCAGGGTGACTATCGTCGGCCAATTGCGGCGACTAATCGCTCGCCGCACCGCCAGATCGAGCAGCTCCTCGGAGCGGTGAATCGGCTGCATCGCAAGGAAAAAGGGGAGGGCCTGCTCCTCATTGGCACGTAGCAGGGCGTGGGCGATGGCCTCCTCCACCTCACCAACCTGCTCACTGCTAAAGGAGTAGCGCGGTTTGACCTGTTTCCAGACGGTAATGGCCTCTGCACTGCCACGGCGGGCCAGCAGCCGCTGCATCCCATAAACGATGATCGACTGGCGAAGTGGATGGGAAATGGCGAGGGCGGAGGGGGTATTGACCAGCTCCGGGTTCGCTTCGACCCGTAGCCACAGCTCCAGCAGAGGCCGCTCGGCAGGCGGTAGATAGCGCCCCAGGTAACGCGCCAGACGACTCCCCCCATCCTCCGCCAGTGCCAGTCGGATGCGCTCCCAGACCAGCTCGCTGGTCAGCCCGCCAGCCTCCCGCCAGAGCGCAAAGGGGGCATCGCAGGCGGTATGTTGCGAACGTCCGGTCAGCCATAGCGGCGGGGTCTTTGCCAGCATCTCCGGCAACCTTCCGGTATGGTAGAGCGCTTGCAGCCGCAGGCACTGCAACTCGGCGTTGCTGGTCGTTTGGTAGATCTCCAAAAACTCCCCCCAAGCTTTGCGCTCTGCGAGGTGGCGTAGCCAGTCGCGGCGCAACCAGTCGGCCATGGGGGTATCCCCGTAGCGGGTCAAAAAATCACTCACTTCAGCGTGGTTTCGAGTCCAGAGCCGCTGGCGGAGTTCACCATATAGCAGGTAAGGATAGAGCGGATAGTTGGCCAGTTGCCGCTTGAGGCGGTTATACTCTCCCCTCTCCCCTTGTTCGAAGGCCCGCTCCGCAGCAGTGAAAAGGGTGCGCTGGTGTTCACTGGCAAGGCTAATCGCCTGTGTCGTAGCGAATGGCAGGAGGAGGAGTAAGAGTAAGAGTAAGAGGGGCAGGAGCCTGAACATTGTAATCCCTATTGATGTGCGATGTAAGACAAACGGGTCGGGGAGGGGCTAAAGGGTAGAGTTTAGCAGGATGTAATGCAAGTCTCTTTTGGAAAAAAGAGAGGCATCGGACCGACGGTCTCGCCTTCGTCCCCATTGATCACCACCAGATGCTAGGAGTCAACCACTATGCAGCCGACTTCCGACGATCTTGCTATGCAGTTGCATAGCGGTATATCGGCCTTTGAAACGAAATCGTTTGCCACCGCCAGTAAGATCCTTTTCTCTCTTGCTGAGGATGGTAATCCAGAAGCGCAGTACCGTATGGCAATTATGGCCCAAAATGGCTTGGGCATGGTCAGCAATGAGCTGCTGGCCTACAAGTATATGCGTGCCGCCGCCGAGGCGGGACTCCCTATGGCCCAGCATGGACTGGGCTTTATGTATCTGCAAGGCGAGTGCGTCGAGCAGAATAGCCGCAAGGCGATCCACTGGTTCACCCAGGCCGCCGCGCAAGGCATGAGTGGCTCCATGGCTACCCTGGGGATGATCTATAAACAGGGGATGGGGGTGGAACCCGACCCGGAAGCGGCACGCCGCTGGTATCAGCAGGCCGGTTTTGGGGAGGAGGAGCTGGGCTGATCACCAGCGGAAGCAGCACCCAAAGCCTTTTTTTGGGTCGCACTCGGCGACCACAAGGAGAGGTGTAGGCACGCGGTTTCTGCTATTCTATGCCTTAGGCCCTCCCAATCTCGTGAGTAAAACAAGTAGCCGCAGGAGTTTGTTGTATTATGGAGATCAAGCGTATCGACTGGACGAAGGATCTGGATACCGGGATTCCCGATATTGATCGGCAACATCGCCAGATCGTCAACTACATCAACTCCTTGGTGGATAATCGCCAGTCGGGTGAGCGCCAGGTGATTGAGGAGGTACTCTCCGAGCTGATCGAGTACACCGTCTCGCACTTCGGTTTTGAAGAGAGCTTGATGGAGCAGGCCCAATACTCCTACCTGACCCCCCATATACGCATCCACCGCCTGTTTGAAAAGCGGGTGCGGGAGTACGCCGAGCGTTTTGTGCGGGGCGAAGAGGTGACCGATGAGCTGATTGAGATGCTCAACCGCTGGTTGATCACCCACATCCGCGCCGAAGATATGGACTACACCCCGCTGGTGAGCAAATCACTAGGCAACAATGCCGATAAAGAGCGCCTCTTGGAGAAGACCTTCGGACGTTTTTTCGGCAAAGGGCGAAAGCGTTAGAACGGGCTGAAAGCTAACGGCTGAAAACAGCCGTAGCGTTCAGCGGTTTTCGCGCTCGCCTGCGAATTTTACCTCTCTTGGCAATATTTCGGGTCGAGGCCGTGTCGCCACCCCTGGTGCTCCTTCTCGAAGAGTCGGCTGCTCTCCTTCGGCCCCCAGCTTCCCGCCGGGTAGGTGTGAATAAAATCACGCTCCGTCGTCCATAACCGCAGTACCGGATCGACCACCCGCCAAGCGCTATCCACCTCATCGTAGCGCAGAAACAGCGAGCGGTCGCCGTCGATCACATCGAGCAGCAGCTCTTCGTAGGCATCAATCTCCGCCTCATCCTCACCGCGCAACCCCGCCTCCAGACTCGTCTGACGGGTGCGCATCTCCAACCCCGGTTCTTTGACCGTCATCTCAATGCGCATCGACTCCTGTGGCTGAATCCCCAGCAAGATCCAGTTTTGCCGCATCCGCTCAATTTGGGTGCCGCGAAACAGTTGCAGCGGTGGATGGCGAAAACAGATGGAGATCAGCGACTGCCGTTCGGCCATGCGCTTGCCGGTGCGCAGGTAGAACGGCACCCCCCGCCAGCGCCAGTTGTCGATATAGAGCTTGAGCGCGGCGTAGGTCTCGGTGACGCTATCGCTTGGTACATTCTCCTCTTGCAAGTAGCCCACCGCCTCCTCCCCGGCAATCCGTCCGGCGCGATACTGCGCACGGAAAGCGTGGGCATGGACGGCGCTCTGCGGAATCGGGCGGACGGATTTTAAGACCTTCACCTTCTCATCGCGCAGCGCCTCCGCCTCCATCGAGACCGGCGGCTCCATCGCCACCAGCGCCAGCAGTTGCAGCAGATGGCTCTGGATCATATCGCGCAGCGCCCCGGCCCCATCATAGAAGGCGGCGCGACTCCCCACGCCCAGCGACTCGGCATGGGTAATCTGAACATGATCGATGTAGTTACGGTTCCACAGCGGCTCCATGAGCAGATTGGCAAAGCGGAAGACCAGAACATTTTGTACGGTACCTTTCCCCAGGTAGTGGTCGATGCGGTAGATCTGCTCTTCGCGCAAGGTTCGCGCTAGGCGGTGCTGCAACACCTGAGCGCTCTCCAGGTCGTAGCCGAACGGCTTCTCCACCACCACCCGCCGCCACCCCTGCTCCTCATCCAGCAGTTGCGCGGCGTGCAGTTGATCGGTTACCACCCCGAACTCCGCCGGACGAATCGCTAGATAGAAGGCGATGTTGGCGGGAAGGTCGGGGTGTTCATGCAGATGGCTGGCCATGCGCTGGTACATGGTCGGCTCGGTAATATCCCCTTCAAAATAGTGCAGCCTCGCCGCAAAGCGTTGAAACAGCCCCTCATCCAGACCGCCCCGCGCTTTCTCTGCGACCCACTGGCGCACCTCCTCTACCCACTGCGGCTGATCCCACTTGCGCCGTCCCACCGCCAGGATGCGGGTCGCCGGATGTAACCGCTGCGCCTGCTCCAGGTGGTAGAGGGCCGGCATCAGTTTCACCCGTGAAAGGTTCCCGGTTGCTCCGAAGATCACATAAGTACAGGCTGGGCTTTTTGTGACACACTCTTTCATACGCTGTAATTCCCCGCTGCTGCATGGCCACCACTGCCGACCCAGTCGCTGTGAAAAAAGCTGCCACGCGGATGGTCAATGCGCTCGTAGGTGTGGGCGCCGAAGTAATCCCGCTGCGCCTGAATCAGGTTGGCCGGAAGCTGCCCGCTGCGGTAGCCATCGAAGAAGGAGAGGGCCGAACTGAGCGCCGGAACCGGTACCCCCAGCCCAATGGCCAGCTCCACGGTACGCCGCCAGCTCGGCTCGGCAGCGGTCAGTGCCTGGTGAAAGAAGGGGGCAAGCAGCAGGCTCTCCAGCGCCGGATCGTGCAGATAGGCGGCCTTAATGTCATTCAGAAAGCGGCTGCGGATAATGCAGCCGCCGCGCCACATCAGCGCAATATCGCCGTAGTTGAGATTCCAATCAAACGCCTCGGCGGCATCGCGCATTAACATATAGCCCTGCGCATAGGAGATGATCTTCGCGGCGTAGAGGGCATCGTGCAGCGCCGCAACGACCCGCTCGGCATCGCCATCAAAGCGCGGGTGGGGCTTGCCGTAGAGTGCCTCCGCCTTGACCCGCTCCGCCTTACGCGCCGAGAGGCAGCGGGCGTAGACCGCCTCACCGATCAGGGTTAGCGGCACCCCCAGCTCCATCGAGCTGATTCCCGTCCACTTGCCGGTTCCCTTCTGGCCTGCGCTGTCGAGGATTTTATCGAGCAGCGCCGTTCCATCTGGCTCTTTCACTCCGAGAATATCAGCCGTAATGGCGATGAGATAGGAGTCGAGAACCCCTTTGTTCCACTGGATGAAGATCTCGCGAATCTGCTCTACCGAAAGGTTCAGTCCGCGTCGCATCAGGTGGTACGCTTCGGCGATTAACTGCATATCGCCATACTCAATGCCATTATGCACCATCTTGACATAGTGGCCAGAACCCGCTTCACCGACCCAGTGGCAGCACGGTACCCCATCGACCTGGGCGGCGATTTTCTGCAAAATCGGTTGCAGTAGCGGCCAGGCACGCGGATCACCGCCCGGCATAATCGACGGCCCGTGACGCGCCCCCTCCTCGCCGCCGGAAACGCCGCTGCCGACAAAGAGAATGCCCGCCTCGCGTAGCGCCGCATAGCGGCGGTTGCTGTCGAGATAGCGGGAGTTGCCGCCATCCATAAGGATATCGCCTTTGTCGAGATGGGGGAGTAACTGCGCAATCGTCGCGTCCACTGCCGCCCCGGCGCGAATCATTAAAACCATCTTGCGCGGGCGTTGTAGCGAGGCGACAAACTCCCCGATCTCGGTGGTTCCTACTACCTGCGGATGGTTTGCCGCCGGGCCGTGGAGAAACTCTGTCGTCCGTTCGGGGCTGCGGTTGTAGACCGAGATACGAAAACCGTGATCGGCAATGTTCAGGGCGAGGTTTTGCCCCATCACTGCAAGGCCAATAAGGCCGATGTCGGATTGTGCCATCGTTAGAAAACTCCGAGTAGTAGGTGAGTGGGATCGCAAGGCGGCGACTTACGCCTTGGAGAGAGGGTAGGCGATTAAGCGGGCAGGATCAAGTGCGGTGGGCAGAAAAAAGCCCCTGCGCAACCAGTGAGCAGGGGCCGAAGTTGGTGGAGGCGGCGGGACGGCTGATACCACTTTTTTCAAAGTGGGCCGGACTATACCTTCACCCCGACGAGCGGGGTGCGGGGCGTGTTATCCAACCACCCGCAGGTGGTAAGATCCTAGTACACACTCGGTACTGTACTGCATACAGCACTTCAGCATGGCTATGAGTCTCTACAGGGCAGGTCTGCGGTTGGCCCGCTTCCTACCCCTCGGTATTGCCCTAGCGCTCTCCCCTGTTTGCGAGGAGTAACGCCGTAGGTTTCACCGATGTGAGCCCCGTTTTCACTCTGCCCTTACGGGCAGAGGCGACCAGTTTGATCGAACCCGCGTCCGCAAGTCCTCTGCCTTTGGCTCTACATGTTTAGTCCGGTCTATTGTATTTAACCGCTGACTACCCGACGGACAGGGCCAGCCTGCGGCGATGCTGGAGTTTTTTTAGTGGATCGGCCCCAGTCAAGCGTCACCACGATCCCGTGAGAATCGACGCCCGATGTCCGGACGCACAGGCACGGCTCCGGTCGGACGGCACCCTACTGGGGTTTAAGCAGCGAGTGCGTAGTTGTCGTCGTTGGCAACTATCATTTTGCAGACGGATTTACGAGGGAATCTGCATCCTCGACATGCACCTCGGGGTTCGCAACCCACGTCGAAACCAAGTCGCCCCCATACGTTACCTTTACGCAACGTTCGACTAGTGTACGGGGGTTCGGGTTCTGTTGCAAGGGAAAAATGAAGAAGTGAGGGAGGGGCGGCCCAAACCGGTGCGCAGACCTCCTCCGGTTGGTAAGAGCGAACTGGTTTGGTCTCCTTTGGAACTGCCAACGTGCGATGCGGTCTGCTGTTCGAGGTTCGAGGTTCGAGGTTCGAGGTTCGAGGTTCGAGGTTCGAGGTTCGAGGTTCGAGGTTCGAGGTTCGAGGTTCGAGGTTCGAGGTTCGAGGTTCGAGGTTCGAGGTTCGAGGT
>SLIM01000320.1 GCA_007135625.1 Gammaproteobacteria bacterium | reverse complement strand
CAAACAATAGAGAGTTATACAGCGGGTGCGAAATAGAGGTCTTAATCCCTTCTTAATCAGGGCACCCATTCAAACATCCGAGGCTGTTATGCCAATATCTAGTCTTCGTCTTAATCCCTTCTTAATCAGGGCACCCATTCAAACCCTCTTCCCTTTTCAAAAGCTCTTTCTAATCAATCTGTTAAGACACCTAAAGGCACCTAGAAAAGAAAGGCTGAAAAAGTTATCTTCCGCTACGCGCCACTTCGGCGTTTTCCTAGCCAATTCCGTGCCAACTTTTAGCCCGTTCTCCCCAATGCGAGAGGAGGTTATGGCACGGTTGATGGCCAGTAGGGAAGAGCGCGAACAGGTCTTTCATTTTAGCGGGCGTTTATCCGATTGGCAACTCTTTTTTCTTCCCATTCCCACCTGGACGATTTACACGCGACTCCATCGGGCATTCTGACCATAGAGGCGCAGGTTCTTCCTATGGCGGCGGCTCCCCCTTGCCCCCCGCCAATAACTGCTCTAACCCCTTTTCATCGAGAATAGGAATCCCGAGAGCCTCGGCCTTGGCCCGCTTGGAACCGGCATCGGCTCCGGCGATAAGATAGTCACTTTTGGCGGAAATCGAACCGCTCACCTTCGCCCCCTGCGCCTCTAGCTCCGCCTTAATGGTGCTGCGCGGACGGCTGAGGGTACCGGTGAGGACTACCGTTTTGCCGTGCAGCGGCAGGGTCGTGGTGCTGGGAGAGCGCGCTGGCCACTCCACCCCCGCCTGGCGCAGTGCGCTGATCACCGCCAAGTTATCGGGCTGGCGAAAAAAAGTGAGAAGGTGGTCGGCGACCACCGGGCCGACATCACGCACCGCCAGCAGCGCCTCGCGATCTGCGGCGAGGAGTTTTTCAAGGGTTAAAAAGTGGTTAGCGAGCGCCTTGGCGGTCGCTTCACCCACTTCACGAATCCCCAGGGCGAAGAGAAAGCGGTCAAGCTGGGTCTGTTTCGCCCGCTGCAGGGCGTTGAGCAGATTTTCTGCCGATTTGCGCCCCATCCGCTCCAGCGCGGCGAGGGTGGCGAGGTCGAGGGTAAAGAGGTCGGCGGGGCTATGGATCAGTCCCCGATCTACCAGTTGTTCCACCAGCTTATCCCCCAGCCCCTCAATATCCATGGCGCGGCGCGAGGCGAAGTGGCGAATCGCCTCTTTGCGCTGGGCGGCGCAGACCAGGCCGCCGCTACAGCGAAGCGCTACCTGATCGGCATCACGAATCACTTCGGAGCCGCACACCGGGCAGCGCTGTGGAAAACAGTAACGGGTGGTGTCGGCAGGGCGCTCTGCATGGAGGACGGCGACCACTTGCGGGATCACCTCACCGGCCCGCCGGACAACCACGGTATCGCCGACCCGTATCTCTTTACGCGCAATCTCTTCGGCGTTGTGCAGGGTCGCGTTGGTCACCGTGACTCCCGCCACTTCCACCGGTTCGAGGCGGGCGACCGGGGTGAGTACTCCGGTGCGCCCTACTTGAATGTCAATCGCCAGTAGCCGGGTGCTCTGCTCTTCGGCGGGGAATTTGCGGGCAATCGCCCAGCGCGGGGCGCGCGAGAGGCTGCCGAGGCGCTGCTGATCGGCGAGGTCGTCAACTTTGTAGACAATGCCATCAATGTCGTAAGGGAGCTGGTCACGCCGGGCGGCGAGCTGTTGGTAGTAGGCGATGCACCCTTCCGCCCCGTGTACGACCTGGCGTTCTGCTGCAATGGGAAGCCCCCAGCGGTCAAGCTGTTCTAGCAGAAGCGCGTAGCGGGCCGGTGGCGGGTCGCTGATTTCGCCAATCCCGTAACTGGTGAAGCGGAGCGGACGTTTGGCGCAGATGCGGGGGTCGAGTTGGCGCAGGCTACCAGCGGCGGCGTTGCGGGGGTTGGCGAAGCGTTTTTCGCCACTGCGCTGCTGTGCTGCGTTCAGTCGCTGAAAATCGGCGCGGGAGATGTAGACTTCGCCGCGCACTTCGAGCAGGGCCGGCCAGTCGTCGCCGCGCAGGCGCAGTGGGATGGTGCGCAGGGTGCGGATGTTGTGGGTCACCTCTTCGCCGCTGGTGCCGTCGCCTCGGGTGGCGGCGCGAATCAGTTCGCCCTGCTGGTAGCGCAGGGTGACGGCGAGTCCGTCGATTTTCGGCTCGGCGACGTAGTCAATCGCTGTGCTGCTGGCGAGGCGTTCGCTTACCCGGCGGTCGAAGTCGCGTAGCTCCTGGTCGCTGAAGGCGTTGTCGAGCGAGAGCATCGGTAGGGCGTGGGTGACGCTCTGAAAGCCGCTTTGTGGAGCTGCGCCAACCCGTTGGGTGGGGGAGTCGCGGGTGATGAGTTCGGGGTGGTCTGCTTCAAGCTGTTGCAGCTCGCGAAAGAGCTGGTCATACTCGGCATCGGGGATGAGCGGATCATCCAGGCGGTAGTAGTGGTCGTTGTAGTGATCCAGCAGGCGGCGCAGTTCGGCGATACGCTGCTGGGAAGAGGAGAACTCGGTGGTGGTCACGGCAACCCTCTGAAAAATCGATGACGCGGGGGATGGGATGCGGGGGCGGTCACTCCCCACGCTGTGCTCTTTACGGTAGCCGCTCTATTGATCCGCGATGGGAGTGGGGCGACGAAGGTGATTTCACTGCCTACGCTGCGCTCTTTACGGTAGCTGCTCCCGGTGTTCGATGATCTCTTGGCGGAGGCGCTCTAACTGCTCTGGTCGTAGCGGGAGGTGGCTGTCGTCAAGGACTTCGCCGTTGAGCCGTTCGGCTAGTCCGGCGACGGTGTTGAGCATGTCTTGCAGTACTTTGATTCCATCCTTTGCCCCTGGTAGACGGGCGAAGAGGACGAGTCCGGGGGTGGTGAAGTCGGCCATCCCTTTTACGGGAATGACTCCGGGGTTTACCATGCTGGCGACGCTGAATATCGCTTCGCTTTCGCTGCTCTCGGGGTCGTAGTAGTGGAAGATCTCCATCTCTCCGTGGCGCAGGCCGACGTTGCGGGCGGCGAGGAAGATCTCTTCGCCGGTGAAGTAGCCTTTGCGGGCCTGCACAAAGAGTTGCAGAATCTTCTCCGGTATCTGCGGGGTGGTCGGGGGGGTGGGGCGTTGGATCTTTTGTGTGCTGCGGACTTTTCCCCGGCTCTGGTTTTTGGTGGGGGGCGGCTCGCGGCGTGCGCCGCGATGATCCTCGGGTAGCTCTAGCGGGTCGAGTAGGATGTTGTCCTGTTCCACTTCGCGTTCCATGGAGCGTAGCTCGCTGTTGCTCAGTTCTGGACCGACCCGGTTCCAGGGGGTGCGCTTTTTGTCTAGGCGAATGCGCAGTTGTGGCCCGTCGCCGCGTTTGTATCGATCCCACAGGTAGATGCCTAGGATGACAAAGCATCCGAGAATAAATAGGACTAATCGTAGTGTATCAGCGTCCATTATGGCTCTCTATGACGGAGGACAGAAGACAGAAAACAGGGGTAGCAGTATTTACCCGCTCTACCGCGCCCGCAGGGGAGGGGGTTGCCCTGGGCGATGTGCGAAGGGCGGGAGGGTAGTAGGGTATTTTACAAAGTCGGTTCAAGGTGTACACCATTGCCATTGCAAAGAGGGGATCCCGCTGAAGGGATCGCTGAACCAGCTATTATCCCGGTTATTTGCCAAACTGCAACCGAAAGAGAAGATTGGTTGTTTTTTGGGGGGGTAAGGGGGAAGGGTTAAGGGTTAAGGGTTAAGGGTTAAGGGTTAAGTTTTAAGGGTTAAGGGTTAAGGCGACCTTGTCCCTCGCGTCTCGCGCCTCGCGCCTCGCTCCTCGCATCTCGCTCCTCGCGTCTCGCTCCTCGCGTCTCGCATCTCGCCTTTCATCCCTCTGCGACTAAGCTGGCGGCTTCGTTGAGGTCGACTGAGACTAGGCGCGAGACTCCTGGTTCGTGCATTGTGACTCCCATCAACTGGTTGGCGATTTCCATGGTGATTTTGTTGTGGGAGATGAGGATAAATTGTACTCGCTCGGACATCCGTTTGACCAGTTCGCAGAAGCGGCCTACGTTGGCGTCGTCGAGTGGGGCATCGACTTCATCGAGCATACAGAAGGGGGCGGGGTTGAGTTCGAAGATGGAGAAGACTAGGGCTACGGCGGTGAGTGCTTTTTCACCACCGGAGAGTAGGTGGATGCTGGAGTTGCGTTTGCCGGGTGGTCGCGCCATGATGGTGACTCCGGTGCTGAGTAGGTCGTCGCCGGTTAGCTCTAGGTAGGCGCTGCCGCCGCCGAAGAGTTGGGGAAACTTCTCCTGCAAGCCTCGGTTGACCTGTTCGAAGGTCTCCTTGAAGCGTCCTCGGCTCTCCCGGTCGATTTTCTGAATGGCGCTCTCTAGGGTCTCCAGGGCATCGCTGATGTCGCGGTGCTGGGCTTCTAGGTAGCCGGAGCGCTCTTCCAGTTCGCGAAACTCTTCAATCGCGGCGAGGTTGATCGGGCCGAGGCGGCGAATCTTTCCCTCCACTTCGTGTAGTTGCTGCTCCCACTCCGCTTCGTTGGCGGTTTCGCTTAACTCGGTGAGGAGTTGCGGGTAGTCAAAGCCGCTCTCGGCGAGCTGTTCGGCGGCGGTTTTGCTGCGCACCAGTAGCTCTTGGCGGGCGATTCGCCCCTCTTGCAGCCGCTCGCCCCAGCGGGCTACCTGCTGTTCGCTCTCGCTACGCGCCCGTTCGCGTTCGCGCAGTCCGCTCTCGATCCGCTCCACTTCGCTACGCGCCTCGCCGAGTTCGCGCTCTACCGCCAGTTGCAGGGCTAACTGCTGCTCCAGGCGCACGGCGTGGCGCTCTAACGGTTCGCCGCTCTCCTCTACCTGCAAGCGGACCTCCAGCGCCCGCTCGCGCAGTTGCTCCAGGCGCTCGTGGTCGCGCTCCAGGGCGCTGGTGAGGGCCTCGCGGGTAGAGCGCAGTGATCCTACCCGTACCTCGCTCTCGCGCCGCTGGTCGCGACACCCGCGCAGTGCCTGGCGCTTTTGTGCCAACCGCTGTTGCTGCTGGTCGCGCTGCTCCTGGAGCTGTTCGCGTTCCAGCGCGAACTGCTCGATCTGCTCTAACGCTTGGTGGAGCCGTAGCCGCGCCTCTTCCAGCTCTTCGCGCTCCACCTGCTCGTCGGCGGCCAGTTCGGCCAGCTCTTCGCGCACCTGCTGCTGTCGCCGCTGTACCTGTTCGCGACGCGCTTGGTGGGCGCTCCACTCGGCCCGCAGTAACGCCAGTTGGCGGTTGAGTGCCGCGCTCTCGTTGCGCACCTGCTCCAGTGCCGCCTCCGCTTCGGTGAGTGCGGCGCGGTCGCGCTCGATGGCGCGGTGCAAGCGCTGCTGCTCGCTGTGGGTGGCGGCGAGTTGCTGCGCGAGGTTGCTTATCTCGCGCTCGCGCTCTAGCATTCCGCTGGCCGGGTTGCGGCCCCGTTGAATGCGCAACCAGTTGCGCCCCAACTGTATGCCGTCGGGGGTGATGAGTGACTCTCCCGGCTGTAACTGCGGGTGGAGTTGCCACGCCTGCTGAAGATTTTCGGCCAAGCGAACCCCGGAGAGCAGCTCGTGTAGCGGCAGGGCGCTCTCGACTTCAGCGAGTAGCCACTCCCCCTCTCCCTGCTGCGCCTCCCCGGCGGCGGGCTGGCGGGCGATGAAGCCGATCACGCCTTGCTGCAACTGCTCGGGGGTCTCTCCTAGCGGTTTGAGGTCGGGCAGTACGACCGCTTGCAGCAGGTCGCCGAGGAGCTGTTCGACCGCTCCTTGCCAGCGCTCTGTGACCTGCAGCGAGCGGACGAGACGCGGTGCGTCGCTCAAGCCTTGCTGCTGCAACCAGTGGTGGAGCGGCTGCTCCTCTCGCCCTAAGGCTTGCTGTTGTAGGGTGGTGAGGGCGGTACTGCGGCCCTGTAGCCGCTGCCCCTCGCTGCGCTGCTGGTCGAGTGCTGCCCCCTGTTCGCTAAGGGTGTCACGCAGCTCGTGAATCTGCTGCTGGAGCGCTGGCGAACGCCCCTCGACTTCGCTCAACTGCTGCTCCAGCCCTTGCAGGCGCTGCTGTAACTCACTCCCAAGTTGTGAATTATCACTCGTTTCAATGCGTTGCAGCTCGTCGTGCAGGCGCTCGCGGCGACTGCGCCGCTCGCTATCTCGCTGCTCTAAGTGGTTCATGCGGCTACGCTCCGACTGCGCTGCTTGATTCGGTGCGGCGGCCTGCTGGTTGCAGCGCTCCCACTCCTCCTGTGCGGCATGAATCTCCTCTTCCAGGGTCGCTACCCAGGTGTCGAGTTGCTGCTCCTGTTCGATCTGCTCGCTCAGTTGCGGCTCCTCTTCGGCCAGCTCCTGTTGACACTGGGTGAGCTGCTGCTGCTGCTGTTGCTGGTTGAGGGTCGCCTGCTCCAGCTCTTGGGTGACTCGTTGTACTTCGCGCTCTAGGGCGTTGCGCTGTTCACGAATAAACTCCATCGCTTGTTCGATGCGGGCGATTTCACCCGTAGCGGCGTAGAAGCGCCCTTGAACTTCATTGAACTGTTCGTTGCTCTCGGCGTAGCGGGTGCGCTCTTGCTCGATGCGTGCTTCGTAGCCACGCAGTCCGCTGGTTGCTGCCTCACGTTCGCGCTCCATCACCGCCAGCTCTTGCTCGATTTGCGCTAACTGCTGCTCTAACTGGCGGCGGCGGAGCGCTAGCAGCTCGGCCTTGCGTTGCCGCTCCTGCTCTTTGAGGTCGCGGTAGCGTTCGGCAACCGCTGCTTGACGGCGCAGGTGTTCGAGCTGTTTGTAGAGTTCATCGCGTACATCATTGAGGCGATCCAGGTTTTCGCGGGTGGAGCGAATCCGGCTTTCGGTCTCTTTGCGCCGCTCTTTGTATTTGGAGATTCCCGCTGCTTCCTCCAGGAACATCCGCAGATCTTCGGGGCGGGCCTCGATCAGTCGGGAGATCATTCCCTGTTCGATGATGGAGTAACTGCGCGGCCCCAGGCCGGTGCCGAGAAACAGGTCGGTAATGTCGCGACGGCGGCAGCGGGTGGCATTCAGAAAGTAGTGGGAGAGGCCGTCGCGGGTGACTAGGCGGCGTACCGAGATCTGGGCGAACTGGGCAAACTGGCCACCGGCAGCGCCGCTGCTGTTGTCGAACAGCAGTTCGACGCTGGCCTGGCCGACCGGCTTGCGGCTGTGGGAGCCGTTGAAGATGACATCGGCCATCGACTCGCCGCGTAGTAGCCGGGCGGAGGACTCCCCCATCACCCAGCGCACTGCGTCGATAACGTTGGATTTGCCGCAGCCGTTGGGGCCGACGATTCCGACCAGGTGACTCGGTATCGGTACCGTGGTGGGATCGACGAACGATTTGAAGCCGGCAATCTTGATCTTCTCCAGGCGCATGTAGTTCTCATTCCGAATGGTAAGGCGTTGGAGTATACCATCTGGCGCGGCTTCGACCTCCTGCTGGATTTTCCGTTATACTGCCCGCTTTCGGTTGCCAGTGAGATAGAGAAACCATGTCTACAGTCCCTAGTAAAACGGTGGAGACCTTTGAGAATCCGCGCCCGGAGATCGATTATACCATCCGCATTCGGATCCCGGAGTTTACTTGCCTCTGCCCTAAGACCGGGCAGCCCGATTTTGCCGAGCTGACTTTGGAGTATATCCCGGAGGGGTGCTGTGTCGAGTTGAAGTCACTAAAGCTTTATGTCTGGTCTTTTCGCGATGAGGGGGCGTTTCACGAGGCGGTGACTAACCGCATTCTGAGTGACTTAGTCGCCGCCACTGCCCCCCGTTTTATGCGCCTGCGGGCCGATTTCAATGTGCGCGGCGGAATCTATACTAGCGTTGTCGTCGAACACCGTGCCTCTGGCTGGCAACCGGCAGAGCGGGTGGAGTTGTCTTTTTAGGTTCTAGGTTTTTTTAGGCTCTAGGCTCTAGGTTCTAGGCCCTAGAATCTAGAATCTAGAGCCTAAAAACCTAGAACCTAGCGCCTAGCGCCTAGAACCTAAAAACCTAGAACCTATTCCCCCTGGGTTATTGTGAAGAATTTTTTATGGCACTGTTCACAGAGAAATTTACTTTTTTTGTGGTGCAGTATCCGCTCCCAGCAGCGGCGGCGGACGCGCACTACCCAATCGGTACCGCATTTGGGGCAGAAGACTTTGGGCTGCTCCGCTAGTGGGAGATTGCCAGCGGGGAAGGGTGGGAAATCATCATTCACGATCAACCTCATAGAGATACTTTAAGGGTATAGTTGCATGGAGAAGATGAAGACGACTGCTTGGCAGGTGCGGCGAGAGGAGTAGCTCGCTGTGCCAAATGTATGAATCTTGCGGAAATTAGCAGCCATGATTCAGTAGGGAATAGAGAGCATTCTACTCGCTACCGTTATGTTTGTGCAAGGGGAGCTGGGTGGGAATTGCACAAAAGATTTTGAAAAGCATCACCTCGTGCCGCATCCGGTTGTCCCGGGTGATTGTAACGCGGCGAAAAAGTCTCTATAGTAGAGTCCCCTACACCGCTTCTGCCGCACCGCCTAGCGCCCCGCAGCAGCCGCCGCGAGAAGGGGTATATCCCGCTTTTATTTTCTATATTTATGGAGTCTATTTGATGATTATGCGAATTCGTCTACTTCCCCTTGCCGCCCTGCTGCTCGCCAGCTTGCTGTTGACCGGTTGCGGGGCCTCTAGCGAGGTCAAGCAGTTGCAAGAGCAGGTTCAGACTCTGCGCACGCAGGTCAGCCAGTTGCAGAATGATACCCGGCTTTCGCTGGAGGCTTCCCACAAAGCGTTAGAGGCCGCCCAAGGGTCGGGCCGCAAGGCCGATGCCGCAATGGATGCGGCCAACACCGCGCAACGCGCCGCCGATGAGTGTTCCGACCTGTGCAGCCGTACCATGCGTCGCGCCCAGATGAAGT
>SLIM01000351.1 GCA_007135625.1 Gammaproteobacteria bacterium | reverse complement strand
TGCTCACGCTGGGCGGTGGGGATCTGGTGCAGCGCTTTGTTGAGAATGCCGGGCAGCAGCGGCCAATCCTTACGAATCGACATCACTACCGGATAGCGACTGCTCTCGATAAAGCCGGAAACCTCAAAACCCATGATGTTGTTATGTTTGCGCCACCACTCCAGATGGACGCTGTCGATCACCGCATCCACCTTCCTTTCCAGGAGCGCCTTCGCCAACTGCTCAGTACTGGAGAAACCGAGCAGCTTGATTCCTTCAATATCTTGCGTTAGATAGTCGATGCGCTTGATGCCAGCAAGATAGCCCACCCGTTTACCGACCAAATCATCCAACGCTCTAGCGGGCGAGGCACCGGTACGGGTATAGAGGTGATAATAGCTAAAAGTAAGCGGTTCAGTATAAAGAAAATGCTGGTCCCAGGTGGGATTGGGGGCAGAGACGGCGAGTCCGTCGATCTCGCCACGCAGCGCCTTCTCGGTCACCGCACTCCAGTCGTGCTCCACATGCAGCTCCAGTCGGTTGCCCAGTTGTTGGTTGAGCAGTCGGACGTAGTCCACGATCAAGCCGCTACGCCTGCCGTCGGGATGGATCACGATAACCGGTTGAAACTGTTCAGGAACTCCCAGAACGATGTGGGGGTGCTGCGCCAACCAAGCCTGTTCCTGCGCATTGAGTTCCAGCGTTGGCATGACCGTGTTGGAGAGTACCCAGCGATCCCGCAAGGCGCTGAGTTCCTCCGAACCGATGGCCGCCAGCGCCTTGTTCATAATCGTCAGCAGCTCCGGGTGGCGGCGGTTGATCGAGTAACGCATCTGGACTTCGCTACCGGGGATACCAAAGGCGATGCCGATGTCGGAGAGTAGATCTTGGCGGATGAGGATCAGTAGACCGGTAGATCCTATTGCGCCATCCACTTCGCCGTTAAACAGGGCAACCACCACTTTATGCAGAGAAGGGTACGGAACCGGCTGAATCTCAGGCCACCTAGCGAAGATTTTCTCATCGATCAATGCACCGGCCAGATAGCCGACCTTGCGCCCGGCGAAATCCTCCATCCGCCGAAACGATGCACCTCTGCGGGCGAAGGCATAGCGGGAGATCGTATAGGTAGTGGTGGTAAAAAGGAAATCGGCGGCCCGTTCGGGATGCTCAATGCTCAGGGCCAGGCCATGTAGCTCACCGCGTTTGGCCTGCTCTACCACCTCCTCCCAAATCCCCTGTTGCAGGCGAAAGTCGGCACCGGTCATGGCGCTAATGCGGGCGAGAATGTCCGGCTCAATACCGAACATTTTGCCATGGTCGTCGAGCTGTACGGCGGGAACGGCATGCAGCGTCACCCCGAGGAGAATCTCGGGATTGGCCGCGAGCCAGGCGCGCTCTTGTGCCGTGAGATCGAGACTGCCCGCTGCGGCCCAGACGCTGGAAAGAGGTATGACCCAAGCTTGGATGAGTACGAGTGCGTAGGCTGCCAGGCAGAGGGTGCGGATTGGAGCGGACATAGTGTGCTTGGTGCTTGGTGGTGGTGCTGCCGTCTAGTTTTAAAAGTCTATGGTATCATTGATTCGGGTGAAGAGAAATCTTTCAACAAGCAGATCTTTCTCGAATGCAGCCTCGCCCCCGAAGACTTTCTGGGAGACCCACCGATTGAAATCTCCCGCTCCCCACACCCGCCATATTGAACTTTCATGGTTTTCACCGGTCGCACTGAACATCTGGCCGGCGACTACGCTGCCTAGTCAACGAACAAAAAACCCTCTCCAATACCCACAGGAGTCCACTGATGGCCATCGCAAGTGATGACAGTACGCCCGATACGAACAGACCAAGTACCCCTTGGCACAGCCAGACCACAGAGGATGCGCTACGCCAGAGCGAAGCCACCCGCGAAGGCCTCAGCCAGAGCGAAGCCAGCGCCCGGCTAGAGCGCCACGGCCCCAACCGGCTACCGGAGCCGCCGCGACGCGGCCCGCTGCGTCGCCTGTTGGCGCAGTTTAACAACCTGCTGATCTACATATTACTGGCCGCAGCACTGCTCACCGCCGTAATCGGCGAGTGGGTCGAAACTGCGGTCATTCTCGCAGTGGTGGTGGTTAACGCAGTGATCGGCTTTATCCAAGAGGGCAAGGCCGAGCGGGCGATGGACGCGATTCGCCAGATGCTCTCACCGGGGGCGCTGGTGCTACGTGACGGCCACCGGCGCACGATTCCAGCCGAAGAGTTAGTGCCGGGCGATATCGTCTTCGTGCAGTCGGGAGACCGCATCCCCGCCGACCTCCGAGTATTAGAAGCCAAGGGGCTGCTGATCGAGGAGGCGGCGCTCACCGGCGAGTCGCAACCCGCAGAGAAGCGGCGCGAAGAGGTTGCGCAAGATGCCAGCCTCGGAGATCGCACCTCCATGGCCTACTCCGGCACCCTAGTCACCCACGGCCAAGGCACCTGCCTAGTGGTCGAGACCGGCGGCAAGACCGAGCTGGGGCGGATCAGCCACATGCTCGCCGAAGTCGAACAGCTCACCACCCCGCTATTGCAGCAGATGGACCACTTCGCCAAGCTCCTCTCCATCGCAATTGTCGGGGTAGCGACCCTCACCTACCTCTTCGGCACCCTGGTACGCGACTACACCCCCGCCGATATGTTCATGGCCGCCGTCGGCCTAGCGGTAGCCGCGATCCCCGAAGGGCTGCCCGCGATTATGACAGTAGCCCTGGCAATCGGAGTGCTGGAGATGGCCCGCCGCAACGCCATTATCCGCCGTCTGCCCGCCGTCGAGACCCTCGGCTCGGTTAGCGTCATCTGCTCCGACAAAACCGGCACCCTAACCCGCAACGAGATGACGACACAAGCGGTGATCCTCGCCGATGGGCGTATCCTTGAGGTGAGTGGAGTTGGCTACGCGCCGCAGGGCGAGGTGAGCCATGACGGCACCCCCCTTGACCCGGAGCGTGATGAGCGGCTGCTGCGCATCGCCCGCGCCGCGCTCCTCTGTAACGACTCCAATCTCTACAAAAAAGAGGACAACTGGCAACTGGAGGGCGATCCCACCGAAGGAGCACTCCTCACCTTCGCCCTCAAGTGCGGTCTCGATCCCAGCGACGAAAAGCAGGCTTGGCCGCGTAGCGACCTGATTCCGTTTGAGTCAGAACACCGCTTCATGGCGACCCTGCACCACGACCACAACGGCGAAGGGATCATCTTTCTGAAGGGGGCACCGGAGCGAATCCTCCAGATGTGCCAGCAGCAGTTGACCTCCGAAGGGGGCGCACCCCTCGACGAGAGCTACTGGCAGCAGCAGATCGACGCACTCGCCAAACGCGGCCTGCGGGTACTCGCCCTAGCCCAGCGCGCGAGCAGTGCCGAGCAGCAGACACTGAACTTTGGCGATGTCGAGCAGGGGCTAACCCTGCTCGGCCTAGTCGGCCTGATCGACCCGCCACGTCCCGAGGCGATTGCAGCGGTAGCCGTCTGCCACCAAGCCGGAATTGAGATTAAGATGATTACCGGCGACCACGCCATCACCGCCGGTGCAGTCGCCGCCCAACTCGGTATTCACCACCCCGAGAAAGTGCTCACCGGGCGCGATCTCGACACCTTGGATGAGGCCACTCTAATCAGCAAGGCCAAAGAGGTCAACGTCTTTGCCCGCACCAGCCCGGAGCATAAACTGCGCCTGGTGAGCGCCCTGCAGAGTGGCGGCGCGGTGATTGCGATGACCGGTGACGGGGTGAACGATGCCCCGGCGCTCAAGCGGGCCAACGTCGGCATTGCGATGGGGGTCAAAGGGACTGAGGCGGCCAAAGAGGCGGCGGAGATTGTGCTGGCCGATGACAACTTCGCCTCCATCGCCAACGCCGTTGAAGAGGGGCGACGGGTCTACGATAACCTGAAAAAAGCCATTCTCTTCCTGCTACCGATTAACGCGGGCGAGTCGATGGCACTGCTCATTGCCATTTTTGCCGGATTCGATCTGCCGATCACCCCCTTACAAATCTTATGGGTCAACATGGTCAGCTCCGTGGTGCTGGCGCTAGTTCTCGCCTTTGAGCCAGCCGAACACAACATCATGAAACGCCCCCCAAGAGATCCCGGCGAACCGCTGCTCTCGGCCTTTCTCATGTGGCGGCTAGCGTTAGTGGCGATGGTCATCACCCTCGGGGTCTTTGCCCACTTCCTGCTGCTGCAGGGGAGCCACGGCATTGAGTATGCCCGCACCGCAGCGGTCAATACGTTGGTGATGTTTGAGATCTTCTATCTAATCACCGCCCGCCATCTGCTCGACAGCTCGCTCAATCTGCGGGATCTGTTGGATACCCCCAAAGTGCTCATCTCCATTAGCATTGTGCTGCTGCTGCAACTCGGCTTCACCTATCTGCCGTTTATGCAGGGGCTATTCTCCACCACCGCGCTAGGCCTCGCAACCTGGGGCTGGATCCTGCTCATTGCGGTCACTGTGCTGATCGTAGTTGAGATTGAGAAGTGGTGGCGGCGCGGTCAGCTAGCAAAGGCCTAAGAGTACGACTCGCCGCCCGGCGGGAGGGGCACCCCCCCTCCCCCGGCCAACCGGATCCCCGGCTACGGGGATCAGACCTCTTCTCGCCACGATCTTGAGGGCAGCATGGACCACCATCCAGCGACTAACCACGAACCCAACGACTTTTTCACCGTTCTAGCGAATAATATCCATCAGGTCATCACCGAAAAACCGGAGCAGGTACGGCTACTTATCGCCGCACTCATTGCCGGCGGCCACGTCCTGATCGAAGACTACCCCGGAACCGGCAAGACCACCCTCGCCAAGGCTCTCGCCGCCTCCCTATCTGCCGATTTTCAACGCATTCAGTTCACCCCCGACCTACTCCCCAGTGACATTCTCGGGGTCTCGGTCTACAGCCGCGAAAGCGAACGCTTTCGCTTCCACCCCGGCCCGATCTTCAGCCAGATTCTGCTTGCCGACGAGATTAACCGCGCCTCCCCGCGCACCCAATCGGCGCTGCTAGAGGCGATGGCCGAGGGGCAGGTGAGCATTGAGGGGGAGAGCCGCGACCTTGGCCCCCTCTTCTTTGTCATCGCCACCCAAAACCCCATCGAACTGCACGGCACCTACCCGCTCCCCGAGGCGCAAATGGATCGTTTTTTGATTCGTACCGCGCTGGGATATCTGCAACCGGATGGCGAGGTTGCCATGCTGAAGGGTCGGGAACACGACGACCCGCTTACCAGTTTGCAACCGGTTGCCAATGTCAATGATGTGATCCGCGCCCGTCAGCAGGCTAGTGAGATTGCGATCTGTGATGAACTGCTCTACTACATCGCTCGGCTGGTACGGGCAACCCGCGACTACCCCGGTATTCGTCTCGGGGCCGGCCCGCGTGCCTCGCTTGCGCTCATGCGCCTCTCCCGCGCACTGGCTCTCTGCGACCAGAGCGATTTTGTCACCCCGGATCACATTCAGCAGGCGCTCACCCCAGTCCTCGCCCACCGCCTGATTCTCGACAATGAGGCGCGCTTCTCTGGCCAGCAGGCGGAACACCTGCTGGAGGAGATTATTCGTTCTATTGATCCGCCTCGCTAGGGGGCGGTGTTACGGTTCCCGATTGACGAGCTGAAGGGGCTGATGGGGGGTGTAGTCCACTCATTCGCTTTCCATGCGCTTGTTATTTGGTTGACAAATCGAAGTAGAGGCGATAGACTGCCTTCAAGCTGATTAAAGAGGAGGTTCACGGGGTGCCAGAACCGAAGGGGATGGCTGCGGGGTGGCTGTTCCATTCCCACAACTAGCTTTTGGTGGTTTATGGGTGGAGTGCTGGGAAACCGAACCCCGGACTAGAGTCAAAGCCGCAGGATAGATCTGGCTATTGAGGCAAAAACTATGGGAGTTATGGCAGCGAGAGGTTGTCGCCTTGAGGTTAGAGAATCGGGTGGCGTTCCATGGTATGTTGGGCTTCATCATGCAAGCTAATTTTAGTAGCTGATACTCATTAAAAACGACAAATAACATGAATACACTTGAGCTGATAAATCACAAACGGCTGACAAAACGCCTTTCAAACGCACCTATTTTTGCGAAAACAAGAAAAGGCAAACTAGCAAAGCCATTCCATAAAATGGGAGGCAACAATTTGTATCATGCTACATGTCAGGTATCGGATTCCCATGTGGCATATTTTTTCTGGAAAGACGGTGAACTGCGCACTGATTCAAAGTTCTATGCGTGGTTGATGCTAATTCAAGGAGCTAACCTTTACCCATTGCTCGAGTTCCATTATCACCCGAGTCATAAGCCTGTTCACGCCAAGATTCCATGTGACACAGATCGGGACTATACTAATAGAACTTTACCGGGTGCTCCAGAGCTAAACATCGGGATGCTTGGTAAAGTCGACCCTCGTACTGAAATTGGCAGACTCAAACTAATCGAGGCGTTTTGCAAGGCGTGCGGAATTACGCTTGGCAGCGGTTCACTATGCTAACCACAGCTATCAAAAAGCATATATGTGATCTCTTCGAAGTCATAGATGACGAAGCTGGTGTTCAGCGTGTCATTACGCCATTAGAGTATCCTGGAAGCAACGACAAAATAGTCGTTCGCGTGCGCCCTACTGCTTCTGGGTGGCAGATTGATGAGAACGGTGAATCTGCGTTTTACGCAGCTTTAAACGGCGGTGATGTGGACAGTGAAATAATTGATCGCTGGTCTGAAGACGCTCACGCAAATCATGCAATTGTTTTAGATGAAAATGAAGTATTGAGCGTTAACGTATCTAATGAATTGCATATCACGCCACAAATATTCCAAATAGCCGCCGCCGCGCAGCAACTATTTACGCTTTCAACATCTCGTCGAGAGCGTGTACCCAGTGACTTCCGAGAACAAGTTGCTGAAATTATTCATAGCGTCGCATCCAGTCTAAATATTTCAGTTCAAGATCAATTTGAGCTTCCCATAGGTGGCGGGCTTATCGCTGATCATATTATCGAAAAGGAAGCGCCGCTTATTGTTATTGCGGCTTCATCAAATGTGCGTTTGTTGGAAGCTGAAGTAATTCATATGCAATATCGACTAGAAGGCTTGCCGGGCTTCGTGCTTGCAGTTGCGGAAAGCGAGAAAGCAGTTGGAAAAAAACAGTACCATCGTGCGAACTACTATACAGGTAAAACAGTGGAGTTTAATCAGCAACATCTAGGGCAATTAGTGCGCGGGTATTTGCACTAAATCCGCCCAACAAGCGCTGCCAGCCGACGCGCCAACAGCGTGTACGGCTAAAAAGGCTTGCCACTAAAAGGAAAAAACACCTCCCATCCTCCATGCCTACAAGCAGAGCCACCCTCCCCGCTTCCCCGCCCCACCGGCAAAGCCACAACCTCCAAAAACCCCCCAACAAATCACCCACCCTCACACCGCAAAAACCTTCAAAATATCATCACCGTAATGATTGATCACCTTCACCGCTATGCGCCCGCTGGCGGGTAGGTGAAACTCGCGGCTGATGGTGGTATAGAGCGCCTCCCAAGCCGCGCCGTCGATCTCCGCCTTGAGCGCCTTTTGCAGCTTCTCATACGGCCTATCGCCGCCGGTAAAGTAGGCGTGACGAACGAAAAAACTTTCGCCATTATAATTGGTATCAATAAACCAACAGGCGATATCGTCGGTACTGTGGCTGCGCAACTGGCCGGTGGTCGGGTCGTAAATATCCACGCCTTTAAGTTCGATTTGCAGCTTACCGTTCGCCTTGGGCTTCAGCTTACCGGTTTTGGGGTCTACCGGCTGAATATCCGGCTCACCGAACACCATAAACAGATTGCCGCTACCGGTCTTCTTGAGCAGATCGTCGCCCATCGCCAAATCGGGATTCATCTTCACCGGCAGCACGGTGAGCCTGCCGAACTTCCGCGCCTCCTCACTCACCGCCGGGTCGAAGGCAAAACCGCACACCAACAGCAGGTCATAGCCGATCCCCTGCACCGCCTCTTTCGCCGCCTCTTTCACCAGCTCCGGGCCGACGGTGCCGTGTTCCGGCCCGATGGCGACCGCCACCCGCCTGGCTGCGTCGCCCTCCTCGGTATACTCCCCCTCGGCGTGGAGATAGCGCCCGGCGTGCGGCTCCAGGCGGTCGAAGCGCAAGCGCTCGGCTTTGACGGTGTTTTGCACCCCGGCCTTGCGCAGGTTGTCGAGGATCATGCTCTCAAAATCCTTTGCTTGGCGCGGCGCGGTTTCGCTCTCCGGGGTGTCGTCGTCGGTGGAGAGGATGCGGTGCGGCGAGAGGCTTTCGACGGTAAAGGGGCCGGTGACGCGCACCCGCTTTTTGTCTTCTAGCGGCTGGTCGTAGAGGGTTTCGTTGCTGGCGCGGCGGGCAATGGTGGCATCGATTTCGGCCTGACGGCGGCGGCGTAGATCCCAGTAGTTTTTGAGCAGGGTCTGCACGGTGGGGTCTTTGGTTTCGCGGGGGATCTCCCACTCTTCCCAGGTCTGAGCGGCGGCGCGGTTGATCTCGGCGCGTAGTGGTTCCAGTTTCTCTTGCCAGTGGGCGTGTATCGTGTCGATCTCTTCGTTGTTGGCGATAGATTTGAGGGTGATGTGCGGTACGGTTTTGTAGATAAAGCCTTTGCGCATGTCGCCGGTTTTCGGGTCGGCGAGTTGGTAGTAGGGGAAGCGGGCGGCCATGAGGCGGGTACGCGCTAGCGCTAATGCTACGCGGCTGGTGTCGGTGGTGATCCAGCGCCGTCCCCATTGTTCGGCGACGTAGGCAGTGGTGCCGCTGCCGCAGGTGGGGTCTATAACTAGGTCGCCGGGGTCGGTGGTCATTAGGAGGCAGCGTTGAACAATTTTCCAAGATGTCTGTACTACATAAACAGGGTTTTCCTCTCCCTTCAGGTCTTCCCATATATTTGAACCAGATATTAAAGGCC
>SLIM01000109.1 GCA_007135625.1 Gammaproteobacteria bacterium | reverse complement strand
GCGGAATGCCGGCTCATGGATGCTCGGTGAGGATATCGAGCGAAGTCGCTCCGGCGAGGCGAGCGGCATCCATCACCCGCACCGCCAACCCAAAGCGGGCCTCGGTATCGCCACGCAGCCGCACCCGGCGCCGCTCCTGCTCGCCCAGCGCAGCCTTAAGCGCGGCCACCAGTCCCGCCTCATCCAGCGCCGGGGGGAGCGGCTGGCCATTGAGCCACAACGCTCCGTCGGGGGTGATAATCACCTCGACATGCTCCAGCTCGTTAGCCGCTCCCGAACTGCTCGCGACGGGTAGCTCGATCTCGACCTGCTGCTCCTCGATAAAGTGGGCGGTAAGGAGAAAAAAAACCAATAGCAGAAATACAATGTCGATCAGCGGGGTGAGATTGAGGACGGCAGAGGAGCGTCGCCGCCGCTCATACCCCATCGGTGATCTCCTCCCAGTGGTGGGGTTCCGGGGCATCGGGCGGCGGCGCTGACGGGATCCCGCGCCGCTCCAGGAGCCGACTGATGCAGTGGTCGATGGCATGGGCGCGGCGCTCCACTGCCCCTTCGAGAAAGTGGAGCAGGATCAGCAGCGGGATGGCGACGGCCAGTCCGACACCGGTGGTGATCATCGCCTCCCAAATCCCCCCGGCAAGGGCTTGGGCATCGACCCGCCCCCCCGCCGCCTCAATGACCATAAAGGCTTTAATCATGCCAGTTATGGTGCCCAACAGACCGAGAAGCGGCGCGGTATTGCCTAGAATGCCTAGAGTACGCAGCCCAAACTCCATCCGCTGTACCTGCTCCGCTCGCACCCGCTGTCCGACACCATGCAGATCCCGCACCCCATCCGCTGCAGCCGCTAGTATCGCCCGCAGGGTCACCGCCTCGGGACTGCGCAGGGTGGTCGGCAGGTGTTTTTGCTCGGGGGCCTCTAGCAGGCGATCCAAGCGAGCGGTGAGATCTGCCGGCAGTTGGCCAAAGCGGATAAAGAGCAGGGTGCGCTCCAGTACAATCCCGATACCGACTATGGAGTAGGCAAACAGCACCCAAACTACCGGGCCGCCTTTGAGAAGAAGCTCTGCGCTATTCATTGACTCTCTTTCTCTCCTCTGCCCACGATCCCCCCCCGAGCGCATCGAGTCTCGCGGCGACCTGTTCGGTGATTGCGGCGAGGGGGTGGAGGGGCGGGTAGATGGCGCTAATCTCCTGGATATAGCCGAGGGTACGCGGAATATCTTTGAGGTAGTCCGGTTTGTTGTCACGCAGGTGCAGGCGGGCGAAGATGCCGCTGGCCTTAAGGTGGCGCTGAACCCCCATGAGGTCAAACCAGCGCAAAAAATCCGCTTCGTGTTCTTGCCGCAGGAGACCGCTGTGCAGAGCGAGCTGGTAGTAGCCCATTGCCCACTTCTCGACCTGTTGGCGGGGCCAGCGGATGTAGCAGTCGCGCAGTAGCGAGACCAGGTCGTAGGTGACTGGGCCGCTTACCGCATCCTGAAAGTCGAGAACGCCGGGGTTGTGGCCGCCGGTGACCATCAGGTTGCGTGCGTGGTAGTCGCGGTGGACGAAGCATTGGGGTTGTGCGCGGGCGTTGTCGATGAGCAGCTCGAAGCTCTTTGCCAGTTGCTGCTGTTCGCTGGGGGGGAGTCTGATCTGCAGTAACCGCTCCACCAGCCAGTCGCGAAATAGTCCCATCTCCTGAAGCAGCAAGGCGCGGTCGTAGGGCGGGAGCTGCTGGTGAGGGGCGCAGGCTTGCATCGTCATCAGCGCTCCGAGGGCATCGCCGTAGAGGCGGTCAGCGTTTTCGCTAGTGAGCTGGTCGAGGTAGAGGGTTGCGCCCAGATCCTCCAGCAGCAGGAAGCCTTGGGGCAGGTCGGCGGCGTAAATCGTCGGCGTTCGTATACCGATCTGCTGGAGGGTCTCGGCGATGGCGACGAAGGGGGCGCAGTTCTCCTGTGCGGGCGGGGCATCCATCGCGATACGGCTCTGGCGATCTGGCCAGGAGAGGCGAAAGTAGCGCCGAAAGCTGGCATCTCCCGAGGCCGGGGTGAGGGCGTAGTCACGCAGGGCCAGGGGGCCGTCGAGCCACTGCTGAAGGGCTTGCAAACGTTGGGGCATAGGTTGTAGGTATCGACTCTAACGTTGAATGAAATAGGATTCTGTGCGATTTTACCACCTCGCTACCCACTCTCGGAAGCGAAAGAGTTTTCCACAACTTCGGCCTACTGCCGCTATCTCCAGGGTAACCATTTGAATGGCAAATAAATTTCTCGCATGGATGAGGTCGGGTTCTAGCCCGCTCTGGGGCGGGCTGTTGCTGTTTGGACTGCTGCTGGGGTCGCCAGTGGCGGTACCGCGTGCTATTGATGAGGGGCTTGACTGGCAGCGCTGTGAGGGGCCACTGCTGCAGTTGCCGCCACCGCTGGAGGCTGGCGGGGAGGTGCGGCTGACGGCGGATGATGCCCGCCTCGACCCGCAGCGGCGTAGCATCGCGTTGCGCGGGGAGGTGGTGGTTGAGCAGGCGGGGGTGACGCTGGAGGCGGATCGAGTGACCTTTGATGATCGTACCCGGCGGCTGCTGGCGGAGGGAGCGGTGCGTCTGACCAGTAGCGAGATGCGGCTGCTGGGGGAGCGGGCGGAGCTGGAGCTGGAGAGTGAGCGCGGAGTGGTAACCCTGGCCCACTACCGGCTGTTACAGCAGCGTGCCCGAGGCAGTGCCGAGCAGGTGGAGCTGCTCGACCGACAGCGCAGCCGCCTGCACGAGGTGACCTACACCACCTGCGCCCCGGATGATCCCGGTTGGCTATTGCGTGCCGGACGGTTGGAGCTGGATCGGGAGCGTGGAATTGGGGTGGCACGCGGGGCGAGTTTGACCTTTTACGGGGTGCCGCTGCTCTACACCCCGTATGTGCAGTTTCCGATTGATGAGCGGCGCATGAGCGGGCTACTGGTGCCGACCTTTGGCTACAGTCGCCAGCGGGGCGCGGATATTGCGCTTCCCTACTATTGGAATATCGCGCCGCAGATCGATGCCACGTTGCAACCGCGCCTAATGAGTCGGCGCGGAGTGCTGCTTGGCGGCGAGCTGCGACATCTTGGGTCGTTTGGTTATAGTGAGCTGGGGGTGGAGTGGATGCCCAAGGATGATGGGCGTGCCAGTGGGGTAGATGCTTCGCGCTATGCGCTCGGCTTGGTCGGCGATGGGTCGCTGCCGTGGGGCGGGCGCTACCGAGTTGATGCGCAATATACCTCTGATGATGCCTATCTGGATGACTTCGGCGAGAGCTTGGCGGTCTCCAGCCAGACCCACCTAGCGCGGCGGGCGCTGATCGACTATCGCGGCCTGAACTGGCAGTTGCAGGGGCGCTTGGAGTATTTTCAGACCCTCGATACGACCATCGCCGCCCGCCACCGCCCCTATGCGCGGCTGCCGCAGTTGCGCTACCACGTGGAGCGACAACCGCTGCCGCTGGGGCTGTTCGCGGCACTGCAAAGCGAGGCGGTTGCCTTTGAGCGGGCGCATGGGGTCACCGGTCAGCGGATCGACCTCAAACCGACTCTCTCCTATCCGCTGAACACGGCGTGGGGATTTCTCACTCCAACCCTGGCGCTGCGCCATACCGCCTACTGGTTGGAGGATCCCGCTGCGGAGCGGTCGTCACGAGCGGGGCGTACCCTGCCGAGTTTTACGGTCGATAGTGGACTCTTTCTGGAGCGCTCGCTGGAGTGGTCGGGGCGCGAAGTGACCCAGACCCTGGAACCGCGTCTCTATTACCTGTATACCCCCTATCGGGAGCAGGGAGATTTACCGCTGTTTGATACCGCACCGCTGGATTTTGGCTTTGCCGCACTGTTTCGCGATAACCGCTTTAGTGGGGCAGATCGGGTCGCCGATGCCAACCAGTTGGCGCTGGCGCTCACCTCGCGCCTGCTCGACGCAAGCAGCGGTGAAGAGCGGCTGCGGCTTGGGGTGGGGGGGGTCGCCTACTTCGCGGATCGGCGGGTGCAGTGGACTCCGGGGGAGGTTGCTTCGGCGCGGGGTTCGACTCTGGTCGGTGAGGCGGCAGCGCGTTTTGGCCAGGCCTGGAGCGTGGCGGCGGCGCTGGAGTGGGATCCACAGGAACAGCCGAGAAACTATGAGCGCGCCGCGTTGCGCCTCTCCTATCGGGATCACGAGCGCGGCTTGGTGAATCTCTCCTATCGCTACGATGAGCGCCACCTGGAGCAGGGCGACCTCTCCTTTCGCCAGGCGCTGGGGGAGCAGTGGGATCTGGTCGGGCGCTGGAACTACTCGCTGCGCGATAAGGAGACCCGCGAACTGTTTGGCGGGGTCGAGTATAGCCGTTGCTGCTGGACGCTGCGTACCCTGGCGCGTCGTCAAGTCAGCTCGGTGGGCAAAGAGCCAGACCTTTCGCTGATGCTTCAGTTGGAACTAAAGGGGCTGGCAGGTATCGGTAACAAACTGGATCAGTTTCTGCAAAGAGGAATTCTTGGCTATGAAGTGGACAAATAGAGGGGCTTGGCTCGCTGGGCTGCTGTTGTGGTGTCTGGCCGGCACCTCGTGGGCCAACACCTATCAGGCGATTGATGGAATTGTGGCGGTGGTGAACGATGATGTGATTCTGCGCAGTGAGCTGGAGTCGGCAACGCACAAGATCGCGTTGCAGGCCCAGGAGCGCGGGGCGCGGATTCCGCCCCGCTCAGTGTTGGAGCAGCAGGTGTTGGAGCGTTTGATTAGTGAGCGCTTGCAGCTTCAGGCGGCGCGTGATGCCGGAATCGAGGTAACCGAGGAGATGGTCAACCGGGCGCTTGCCAATATCGCCGCCCGCAGCGGCCTGTCGCTGGCGGAGATGCGGGATGTACTGCTCGCCGATGGCCTTGATTTTCGTGAGTTTCGCCGCCAGTTGCATGATGAAATCGCCATTCAGCAACTGCGTGATCGCGAGATTCGGCGGCGTATTCGGGTCACCGATCAGGAGGTGGAGCGCTTTCTCGCCAGCGCCCAGCAGCAGGGCAGTGATCGCGCCGAGTACCGCCTCGCCCATATCCTGGTCGCCACCCCGGATGGAGCCTCTGCCCGCGATATCGAGCAGGCCCGCAATCGGGCGCAGGCGCTTCTCACCCGGCTGCGCGGCGGTGAAGATTTTGCTGCGGTAGCGATGAGCGAATCGGCCGGAGGGCAGGCGCTGGAGGGGGGGGATTTAGGGTGGCGCAGTGCCGACCAGCTCCCCTCTCTCTTCAGTGAGCGGGTAGCGGAGATGGAGCGCGGCCAGATTAACGGCCCGATTCCCAGCAGCGGTGGCTTTCACATCATTCAGTTGGTCGATCATCGCGGCGGCAGTGAGCGCCACCTGGTGACTCAGGTGCTGGCCCGCCATATCCTGATTCGGACCAATGAGGTCACCTCCGACACCGATGCGCGTAGCCGCTTGCAGCAACTGCGTGGGCGCATTCAAGGGGGCGGCGACTTCGCTACCCTTGCGCAGGGTCACTCCGATGACAAAGGTTCCGCCATTCGCGGTGGCGAACTGGGTTGGCTCTCGCCCGGCGACGTGGTGCCGGAGTTCGAAGCGCAGATCAGCACCCTGCCGCCAAATGGCATCAGCGAACCCTTCAAAACCGAATTCGGCTGGCACATTGTGCAGGTCGTCGACCGCCGCCGCCACGACAACACCGAAGAGGTGCGTCGCAATAACGCCCGCCAGGCGATTGGAAACCGCAAGTTGGATGAGGAGTTTGAGCTGTTTGTGCGGCGTCTGCGGGATGAGGCTTATGTGGAGATTCGCCTGAATTAAAGGATGAATCCAATGCTCTCTCCTCTGCTCTCTCCTCTACCTCTGGCTATAAAAAAATGGTAAAACGTATCGCTTACACTCCGGGAGAGCCTGCGGGTATCGGTCCTGATCTAATCATCCTGCTGCAGCAGCTCCCCCCCGACGTGGAGCTGGTGATTCTCGCCGATCCGCGCACCCTGTATGCCCGTGCCGAGCAGTTGCAACGCCCCCTGTCGTTGCACCCGCTCACCGCCCAGCCGCGCCCCTCGCGGCCGGGCTGCTTCTCCCATCTGCCGCTCTACCCGCGCAGCGAGGTGGTTCCCGGCAGGCTCGATAAAAACAATGCCGATTACGTTCTCGCCACCTTGCGACGGGCGGTGGTCGGCTGCCTCAACGGCGAGTTCGCCGCCCTAGTCACCGGCCCGATCCACAAAGGGGTGATTAATGATGCCGGATACCGCTTCAGTGGCCACACCGAATTTCTCGCCGAAGAGAGCCGCAGCGACAAAGAGCCGGTGATGATGCTCGCCACCGCCGGGCTACGGGTCGCCCTTGCCACCACCCACTTGCCACTGCGCGAAGTTGCCGCTAGCATCACCCGTGAACGGCTAGAGCCGCTGCTGCGCACCCTGCACCACGACCTGCGCCAGCGCTTCGCCATCCCTCGCCCGCGCATTTTGGTCGCCGGGCTTAATCCCCATGCTGGCGAAGGTGGACACCTCGGGCGCGAAGAGGTCGAGATCATCGACCCGCTGCTACAGCAGTTGCGCGGCGAAGGGATGGACGTGGTCGGCAGCTTACCCGCCGACACCCTCTTTACCCCCAAATACCTAGAACATGCCGATGCGGTGCTGGCGATGTACCATGACCAAGGGCTACCGGTACTCAAACACAAGGGGTTCGGACGGGCGGTCAACATCACCCTCGGACTGCCCTTGATCCGCACCTCGGTTGACCACGGCACCGCCCTAGAACTCGCCGGCAGCGGCCAGGCCACCACCGGCAGTCTGGAGCTGGCCATCGCCACCGCGCTGGAGATGGTGGGAGAGGGTGAAAAATGAGCAACGTACAGACAGCGGCAGCGACCCCATAACCGACCATGCACCTACATATTCTCGGAATCTGCGGCACCTTCATGGGAGGGGTCGCACTACTCGCCAAGGCGTTGGGACACCAGGTCTCCGGCTCGGATCGCAACGTCTACCCGCCGATGAGCGACCAGCTCACCGCCGCTGGCATCCAACTGCACGAAGGGTACGACTACAACCCCGCACAGCTTGATCCGCCGCCCGATCAGGTGATTATCGGCAACGCCTTGTCACGTGGCACCCCAGCGGTCGAGGCGGTACTGGCCGAGGGGCAGCGCTACCTCTCCGGCCCCCAATGGCTAGCGGAAAACCTGCTCCATGAACGCTGGGTCATCGCCGTCGCCGGTACCCACGGCAAAACCACGACCGCAGCAATGGTCGCCTGGATCCTGGAGGACGCCGGACTTGCTCCCGGTTTTCTCATCGGCGGCATTCCGCACAACTTCGGCCTCTCCGCCCGCATCGGCAGCTCCCCCTTCTTCGTCGTCGAAGCCGACGAGTATGACACCGCCTTCTTCGATAAACGCTCCAAGTTCCTCCACTACCGCCCGCGCACCCTGATCCTCAACAACCTGGAGTTTGACCACGCCGACATCTTCGACGACCTCGCCGCGATTCAACGCCAATTTCACCACCTACTGCGCACCGTACCCGGCAACGGCCTGGTCATCGCCCCCGCCGCCGACCCCGCCCTGGAGCAGGTGATCGCGATGGGCTGCTGGACCCCGCTAGAGCGCACCGCCACCCCCGCTGGATGGCACACCCCCGAGCGCAATCCCGAAGCCAGCCACTTCAGCGTGGCCTACGCCAGCCAGCACTGCGGCAGCGTCACCTGGTCGCTCAACGGCGACCACAACCTGGCCAACGCCCTCGCCGCCCTTGCCGCCGCCCGCCATAGCGGAGTCCCCCCCCACCTCGCCACCAGCGCACTGGGACGCTTTGGCGGGGTCAAGCGGCGCATGGAGCTGCGCGGTGAGGTCAACGGCATCTGCCTCTACGACGACTTCGCCCACCACCCCACCGCCATCCGCCTCACCCTCGAAGGGCTGCGGGCGCGACTGCGCAGCAGCGCCGACCGGGGACGCATCTTCGCCCTGCTCGATCCGCGCTCCAACACAATGCGCATGGGGGTACAGGCCGACCGTCTCCCCGCCGCCCTCGCCGCCGCCGACTACATGCTGCTCCACGCCCCCCCGGGACTCGGCTGGGAGCCGCGACGGCTCTTTGGTGATGCCCTCGCCGCCGGACGCTGCTGGGTCGAACCCGATGTCCACGCCATCATCGAGCGCACCTGCGCCGAAGCTCGCCCCGGCGACCATCTGCTGATCATGAGCAACGGCGGCTTTGAAAACCTACACCAGCGGCTCTTACAGGCGCTGCGGGAGATCACATGAGTTCACCACGCCAATCGATTACCCTAGTGATCACCGGAGCCTCCGGCAGCCTCTACGGGCTGCGCTTGCTGGAGCGGTTACTACACGCTGGGGAGCGGGTCTATCTGCTTATCTCGAAAGCGGGACGGGTGGTGATCGCCACTGAAGTCGGCATGGCCCTGCCGGATGACGAGGCGGAGCTAGAGGCGCTGCTTACCCAGCTCTATCAAGCCCATCCCAACCAGTTACGGGTACTCGCCGACCACGACTGGTTCGCTCCCATCGCTAGCGGATCTAACGCCTCCCGCGCCATGGTTGTCTGCCCCTGCTCCTGCGGCACCCTCGCCGCCATCGCTCACGGCAGCGCCGATAGCCTGATCGAACGCGCCGCCGATGTCGCCCTCAAGGAGCGCCGCCAACTGATTCTGGTGGTGCGCGAAACTCCTTTCTCTACCATCCATCTGGAGAATATGCTCACTCTCTCTCGGATGGGGGCCACTATCCTCCCCGCCAGTCCGGGCTTCTACCACCGACCGGAGCGGGTCGAGGAGCTGATCGACTTTATCGTCGCTCGTATCCTCGACCATCTTGGGATTGATCACCAACTGCTAAAACGCTGGGGGGGAGGGGAGGTTTGAGGTTCTAGGTGCGAGGTTCTAGGTGTGAGTTCCTTGGCTATCTGTTCCAATAGGTTTTAAGGAAGGGCTTTGCAGACTCGCCGCCTGGCTGCATCGGGTGTCATTCAATCAGGAATCTATGTATGAAAATGCCAAAAATTATTACAGCGGTCTTCTCGGTAATGCTGCTTGCGTTACTGCTTACTACGACCGG
>SLIM01000197.1 GCA_007135625.1 Gammaproteobacteria bacterium | reverse complement strand
GAGGCACGAGACACGAGGTGCGAGAAATGAGACCGGAGATGCCAGCAGACCCAAGATCCAAGACCAAAGATCCAAGGCCAGAGGCCCCCCTCTCGCACCTAGAACCTCGCGCCTCGAACCTCGCGCCTCGCACCTCGAATCTAAAAAACCTCGAATCTAACCTACTAACCATTGACCGCCTAACCACCGAACTGACCCGCGACGGCAGCGACTGGCAAGCTGCTGTTCTCAACCTCTCGCTCACCCTCCAGCGCGGCGAGACCTACTGCCTGGTCGGGGAGTCGGGCAGTGGTAAATCGGTCACTGCGCTATCGACCATGGGACTACTGCCGCCCCGCCGCCACCGCCACCCCAGCGGCTCGATCCGCCTCTACCACGCCAGCGACGACCCGCAAGGGATCGAGCTGCTCACGAGTAGCCAGGAGAGCCTGCGCCAAGTGCGCGGCGGCCGCATCGGCATGATCTTTCAAGAGCCGATGACCTCCCTCAACCCGGTCATGACCCTTGGCGAACAGCTCGACGAAGCACTACGCCTCCACCGCCCGCAACTCTCCCGGCGCGAGCGTGGCGAACGAATCCTCGCGGTTCTTAGCGAGGTGCAGATCCCTCGCCCCAAAGAGCGGATCGAAGAGTACCCCCACCGCCTCTCCGGCGGCCAACGCCAGCGGGTAATGATCGCCATGGCGCTAATCTGCGAACCGGCCCTGCTTATCGCCGACGAACCGACCACCGCCCTCGATGTCACGGTACAGGCCGAAATCCTGCGACTGATGCGCAACTTGCAGCAGAGCCACCAGATGGGACTGCTGTTTATTACCCACGACTTCGGGGTCGTCGCCCAGATCGCCGACCGGGTCGGGGTAATGCGGCGCGGCGAACTGGTCGAGCAGGGAGCGACCCGCGAGGTTCTCTATCGGCCGCAACACCCCTATACCCAAAGCCTGATTGCCGCTCTCCCCGAACGGCTGATCCGCCCCCCCAGCCGAGCCGCAACCTCCCCCCCGCAACCGCTGGTCGAGATCGACCAGCTCAACGTCTACTTCCCGATTCGACGCGGCCTACTGCGCCGCACCGTCGATCACCTACGCGCCGTTGATGGGGTCTCCCTTGCGGTGCGGGAGGGCGAAGTGGTCGCCCTGGTCGGCGAATCGGGCTGCGGCAAGACCACCCTTGGCAAAGCACTCCTGCGCCTTATTGAGCCGACCAGCGGGGTTATTCGCCTCGCCGGGCGCGATATTACCCACCTCTCAAACCGAGAGCTACGCAGCTTGCGGCGGCAGATGCAGGTGGTCTTTCAAGACCCCGGCTCCAGCCTCAACCCGCGCCTACCGATCCTCACCACCCTGCTCGAACCGATGCGCGTCCATCGCATCGGCAGCAGCGACCGCGACCGCATCGCCCGCGCCACCGCGCTCCTCGAACGGGTCGAAATGCCGAGCGACAGCCTGCGGCGCTACCCCCACGAGTTTTCTGGTGGCCAGCGCCAACGCCTCGCCATCGCCCGCGCCCTGGTGCTGCAACCCCGCTTTATCCTCTGCGACGAAATCACCTCCGCACTCGATGTCTCGGTACAGGCCGGAATCCTCCGCCTATTGCGCAGCTTGGTCGATGAAGATCGACTGGGTATGCTGTTTATCACCCACAACATGGGAGTGGTGCAGTACCTCTCCGACCGTATGGCCGTAATGTACCAGGGGCGTGTAGTGGAGAGTGGCGACACCGCAACCCTGCTCGCCGCCCCCACCGCCGACTACACCCGCACCTTGCTTGCCGCAGTACCAAGAATTGTGGAAGGGTAGCGGTAGCACGTTGCAGTGTGGTCTCTCCGTCTTTCGGTCACTCGGTCACTCGGTCACTAACAGGTGCATTTTTCTGCTGAGTGCTTATAATGAAGCGAAGCCAAGATAGCCCAGAGAGGGGATTTACTCTTGATCGCATAGGGACTGCCCGTTGCTCTCCCAGGACTCGAAGAAATGAGGAGTTATCCTGCGCATGACAAACCTCTTGAAACTGCTCTTGCCCGGTGATCGAATACCACTCGCCGAGCAGCATCGAGCGCAGATCATCACCTCCCGAGTACGTGTGGTGGCATGGATGTTCGCCCTGCTGACCCCCGCTTGGATCCTGGTTGATGCCCTCACCTACGAGTGGCCGCTGTGGGGCTATCTGGCGGCGCTGCGGATCGGGGCCGCGCTCTGCTTTGCGATGATCGTGATTTGGGGGGTTGAGACCCGCGACATCTGGCGCGCCCGCCGCATGCTGCTGGCCCTGATGCTCATCCCGATGACCTTTTTCATCATCAGCAACCCGCTGATGGCCCGCTTCGAGATCCACGGGGTGGCCGAAGCGGTCTCCATGGGCTATATTTTTCTCCCCTTCGTGATGATGGCCGGGCTGAGTGTCTTTCCGATCACTGCCCTGGAGGGGCTGCTCTTTGTCCTCTCGATCTTGACCGTTACCGCCATCTTGCCGCTGGTCACTGAACACCTGATCCTGGTTCCCTTCAACTCCTACCTCGGGGCGATCTGGCTGCTTGCGCTCATTGGCGTGGTCGCCACCTTCTCCGGCATGAGTCAACTGCACTTTATGTACCAGTTGGTCAAGCAGTCGTCACACGACCCCTTAACCCAGGCCTATACCCGCCGTGCCGGAATGGAGATGCTGGAGTTGCACTTTCACCAAGCGCTGCGTAATAATGCGCCGCTGGCAATCGCTTTCGTGGATATCGACCACTTTAAGTTGATCAACGACCGCTACGGCCACGAAGAGGGGGATAATGCCCTGCGTGCAGCGGCTGAAAATATCCGTCGCACCCTGCGCGGCAGTGACCTGGTTATCCGCTGGGGCGGAGAGGAGTTTGTAGTGATCATGCCGCATACCGAGTATGCAAATGCCACCATTCCGCTGCAGCGG
Source organism: Gammaproteobacteria bacterium (assembly GCA_007135625.1). Lineage (GTDB taxonomy): Bacteria > Pseudomonadota > Gammaproteobacteria > Chromatiales > Chromatiaceae > SLIM01. The sequence continues at coordinate 6,168 of SLIM01000197.1, read as the reverse complement.
CTGCAAGAGCGGGGGTTGGGAGAGCGTCCCGACGAAAGCCGCCTCACCGCCAGTATCGGCCTGGCGGAGCGGATTCAGGACGAGAGCAGCGACTTTCGCCACCTCGTTGCCCTCGCCGACCAGCGCATGTACATCGCCAAGCAGCAGGGACGCGACCGAATTATCACCGAAGGCGGAGAGCGGCCACCAACCGGTTCCCGAGCGGAGGCCTTTCATCAGCCCTCGCCACTACCCACCACATCCCAGGCACTATAAGCCAATTTGTTGTTACACGAAGGAGGTATCATGCGTTTTTTTGCTGTTGTTCTACTACTACTGGCGACCAGTACGGTCATCGCCGAGGTGGGCAAGCCACCCGGCACCACGCTCCCTTTCCCGCCGATCCCCCGGGCGATGTCGCTCGGCCCCAACCCCCACCACCTCAGTGCTGAAGCGTGTCGCGAGTGCCACCAGGAGATCTACAACCAATGGGCCGGCTCGATGCACGCCAAGAGTACCGCGCTTAAAGATCCGATCCACGAAGCCTTCTACCGTAGCGAAGTGGGTGATCCCCGCAGAGAGGGAGAGCGCCATAACCGCTCCGGCACCTATCCGGTCTGCCTCAAGTGCCACGCCCCCAATGCGGCGCGTGATGGCAAAACCAAGCTCGATGCCATGCCCGCCTACAGCGAGGGGGTCAACTGCCTCACCTGCCACCTGATCAAAGGCTACAAAGGGGTACTCCCCGACGAACCGGGCGGTCGCCTGCGCCTCGGGATCGATGCCTACGAATGGAGCGACATTCTGCAATCGCCAACGGGCAAGATCTTCGCCCAAATCGACTTCCCCAAACCGCCACCGGGTAGCGGCGCAGCAACCCCCTCCTTCCATCCATTCGCCATGGAGGGCAACGCCGCCATGCTGCGCAGTCCCCAGCTCTGCCTCGGCTGCCATGAACGGCGCAATAACCCCCATGGGGTTCCCCTCTGCAACACGGGCGAAGAGTTTCGCGACTCCAACCACTTCAACTGCCAGCAGTGCCACATGCCGGTTAACCACGGCTTCGCCGACCACTCCATGGGGGGTGGCCACAGCCCCGAAATGCTGCGTCGAGGGGTAGTCATGACCCTTGCAATTAACCGCGAAGAGGGGGAGATTCAAGCCGAAGTGGTGCTGCAAAATACCCTGCCGCACAATATGCCGACCGGAGCACCCTTCCGTAACCTCTACTTGCAGATCACCGCCTTCGACCGTAACGGAATGCGGCTATGGCAGAACTACCGCCACCACCCCCTGCGCGAAGATCCCGACTCCCTCTTTATGCTCACCCTATTGGATAAAGAGGGCAAACCCTCCGCTCCACCGCAAGCGGTCGCACAGGGCAGTGACACCCGCCTCGCCCCCCATGAGCGGCGCATCCTCAACTACACCCTGCCCGCGACCAACGTCGCCATGGTGCGTGCCGACCTCTACTACGACCTGCTATCGCTCCCCCTCAAGGAGCGCTTTACCGCCGTTCCGCAGGAGCTGAAGCAGCCGACCTTGGTTGCGCGTAGCGAGAAGCTGGTCGAGTAATCAGCGGCATGAGAAGCGAGGGCAGCGAGGGCACCCCCCTCACTGCCCCTTAACCTGCCAAACCGCATAGGTTTGGCGGCTCTTTTTTCACCTTGAAAAAGCACTTCCGTACTGCCAAGAGAACACCCTTGTTTTCTACTATTTTTTCACTATTTTTTACTAAAGGATAAAACTCTTCATGAAAACAGCACTCTATGAAGAGCATCTCGCCGCCGGAGGACGCATAGTCCCCTTCGCTGGCTGGCAACTCCCCCTGCAGTACCGTTCACAACTCGCCGAACACCATGCCGTGCGACAAAATGCCGGAATGTTTGATGTCTCCCACATGCTCGGAATCGACCTGGAAGGGGAGGGGGCCGCACCCCTACTCAGCCGCCTGCTCGCCAATGATGTGGGACGCTTGCAGCAGGTCGGCAAGGCGCTCTACAGTTGTATGCTCAACCCCGAAGGGGGGGTACTCGATGACCTGCTCCTCTACCGGCTCGCCGAGCAGCGCTATCGCCTGGTGGTTAACGCCGCAACCGCAGAGCGCGACCTGCACTGGATCGAGCAGCAGCGCGTCGGCTACCCAGTAACCCTCACCCCGCGTCGCGACCTGGCGATGATCGCCGTGCAGGGGCCGCACGCCCGCAACAAAGGGGCGAAAGTCCTCCCGCCAAAATTGGCCGAAGGGCTGCTGCAACTCGCCCCCTTTCACGCCCAAGAGGCGGGCGAGTGGCTGCTGGCACGCACTGGTTACACCGGAGAGGATGGCTTTGAGGTGATGCTGCCCGCCGCCGCCGCCGTACCGCTTTGGCGCTCGCTGCAAGCGGTCGGGGTAGTCGCCTGTGGACTAGGGGCACGCGACACATTGCGTCTGGAGGCGGGGCTGAATCTCAATGGGCACGATATGGATGAGAAGACTTCACCGCTGGAGTCGGGACTCGGCTGGACGGTCGCTTGGGAACCGGCGGAGCGCGATTTTATCGGACGTAGCGCCCTCGAACAGCAGCGCCAGCGTGGTCTCCATCGGCAGCGGGTCGGTCTCCTGCTAGAAGGGCGCGGAGTCCTGCGCAACTCGTTACCACTCTGGAAAGATGGCCAGCAGATTGGGGTGATCACCTCCGGCGGCTACTCCCCAACCCTCAATTGCGCCATCGCCTTAGCGCGGGTCGCCCCCGAGAGCGGCGACTCCTGTAGCGTCGAACTGCGCGGCCAGCAGCGCCTGTTGCGCATCGTCCGGCTCCCCTTCGTACCTTTTAACCGAGATTCGGCACCTATCCGTCAATAGATCGATTGAGAGGAGAAATTTTTTATGCGATATGGAAGAAAAGAGTGATGGGGTAAAATCGGCTGGTTACGAGTACGAGGTGCCAACGGTCGGTTCCACCATCTACTTCTGAAAAAAGCTTTCAGGAAAGCGCTCGCTAATCATCATCACCAGGCACCCTCCCGAGTAGACTAAATAGCTTCTCGCGATCAAGAACTCTTGTGGCGAAATGGTGAAGTAGCTCGCCCACTCCGTGGCAGGTTCCCGGCAGATATGAACCACTTCCTTAAAGGTCTCAACACGGTACTTTTCCCATAATCTTCCAATAGGCTCTTCGCTTCGTAGCAAATCATTGAGAAACTGATCTGATAACTGATTTAAAAAGATTGTAGAATCGGCCTGAATCCAATAGCGTAGAGTTGTCACCCCCTGCAACAAAACGCGGCGCTCTAAGACTGGGCCACTACTCCCGTCAGGCAACAGCTTGCGATGAGGAGCATGAATGCAACGCATATCGGACTCGATCTTTTCATCTATTTTGAGCGGCCTGATCTTCTCCAGAAGATACTGCTCGAGTATTTCCGTTACCGTGCCATCAGTCGTCAACAAAATGCGCTGAAAGCAGCTTAACTCGTGCAGTTTCAGATCTTCTGACACGATCCTTTTTATGCCGGGCATAGTTTGTGATTCGTCGATCATGGCGAAAATATCTACTCAAATAGATCAATATTTTCAGCAAATAATAAAAAGTGGTACATAGAGACTTGCCAATCCCATGGGCTAAGTGCAAAAGCAAATGTATAAAATGGATTGAACTCATTGGGCAGCGCCTGTTGAGTCTAGGCTACAGTAGCATGAAGCAGCATGGTTTTCCACCTCTCCTACATAATCCAACACTCCACACCCCAGTAGCGAAGTAGGGCGGTTCACCGCCTTGGCTTTCAAGCCCCTTACAGAGGCGACGGCTACCCCATCAACTTAGGGTGGTAAAATAGTCTCTAATCGGTTATCTTTTCTTATTATAGGTTTTCCGGTTTCTTGCTTCTTTGGTTTAGATTCAAGCGCCGAAAGAGAGCAAGTTCGGGAGAATCTACAGCTTTTTTATGCAGTAAAATAAGCCCGGCTGCGCGGCCAGCAGCGCCCGCTGTGCAGCGTCCGCACCCTTCGTATCTTTCAACCATTCTGCAAAGACAGTACAATGCAACCCTCTCCACTTCTCTCTTTTCTCACCCGCCATCACCCTCACCATGTAGTAGAGCGAGGATTGGTTCCGATGCGAGTGATTCAGCGTGTGATACTATTGGCACTGCTGCTAGGGTGGAGTTTGAGCGCCTACGCTTTTACCCTGCTAGTGGAGCAGGTCAGTGACCGCGCCTACGCACTGGTTGGCGATATCGGCCTGCGCACCGCAGAGAACCACGCGCTCAACAACACCCTCGGCTTTCTGGTCACCGAGGAAGGAGTGGTGCTGGTGGGGAGTGGTGCCGACCCCGGCGGGGCGCAACACATTGAACAGCAGGTTGCCAGCGTAACCGATCAGCCGATCCGCTGGGTAGTCAACCTTGGAGCGCAGGATCACCACTGGCTAGGCAACCACTACTTCGCCGAGCGGGGAGTGGAGATTATCGCCCTGGAGCGTACCGTCACCGCCCAGCAGGCCCATGTCGATAACCATCTGTTGCGGTTGCACGAAGTGCTGGGAAGTGCCGCCGCAGCGGTCACCCCCTACTACGCCCCGGAGCCGTTAGCCGGTGAGGCGGCGGAGTTGACCCTCGGCGCTCTCGAACTGCGGCTGCTCTGGCCCGGAGATGGCCACTTTCCGGGAGATGCGCTACTCTGGTATGCGCCGGAGCGAGTCGCCTTGGTCGGTGACTTTGTCTTTCATGACCGGATACCGGGAATCCACCCCTTCTCCAACGTCTCCCGCTGGCACGCCGCTTTTCAACAGATCGCGGCACTTCAGCCCGATCACATCATCCCCGGGCATGGCCACCCCGGCGACTTGGAGCGCTCGATGCGCGACACCGGAGCCTATCTGGCGTGGCTGGTGGAGGAGGTCGGCGCGGCAGTGGCCGACTGGCAGGAGCTGGATGCCACCGTTGAGCAACTAGCGGATGCCCCGGCCTTCGAGCATTTGCAGTACTATCGCGAGTGGCACCGTCGCAACGTCCACCAAAGTTACCTGCAACTGGAAAGCGGGCGTTTTTGAAAACCTAACCCTGTAAACTGAGGACTTATCATGATGATCAGAACGATAATCAAAAAAAGCTTTTTTACCTCACGGGTCGGCTTGCTCCTGCTGACCCTTACCACCCTGGCGCAGGCCAACCCCGCCTATTTGGTAGACAGTGAGTGGCTGGAGGAGCGCATTAACGACCCCGATCTGGTGATTCTGGAAGTACGCTACTACCCCCACCGCTACTTCACCGTCGGCCATATTCCCGGCGCTCGCCAAGTACAGCGCTTTAAGGATCTGGGCGACAACTTTGCGGTGCCGCTAATGCGCTTTCCTGACCACCGCATTTTTGAGCAGACGCTGCGCAGTTGGGGAGTGAATAACGACTCCACCGTAGTACTCTACGACGACTCGCGTACCGCGCTTGCCTCGCGCCTCTACTTTATGTTAGCGCTCTACGGCTTCAATATGGAGCAGGTGAAGATGCTTAACGGCGGCACCCTGGAGTGGAGTGCGATGAATGAGATGAGTACTACCCCGCCCCAGGTGCAACCCGGCAATGTCGAGCTGCAACCGTTGAACCGCGAGCTGTTGGTGGAGTGGGGGGAGATTTTTGATGATGTGGTCTCGCGTCGCGATGAAGGGGTGATTTTGCTGGATGCCCGCCCCTCCGAGCAGTATAGCGGTGCGCAGATCAGCGGTGCGGTGCGCGGTGGTCACATTCCTGGTGCCATGAACATCGTCAGCCTCGATGCGACCGACGGCATGAGCCAGAAGTGGCTTGATGATCAGGCGCTAGAGCAGCTCTACGCCGACCTGCCGCGTGATAAGCGGATCTATGTCTACTGCCATGATGGCTTTCGTAAAACCTTGACCTGGATGCAGCTTACGCATCTCGGTTTTGAGGATGTGCGCCTCTATAACGGCGGCTGGGCGCACTGGGGGAATGCGCTATCGCTGCCGGTGGTTACCGGCGATGCACCCTATGACGATAACTACCAGCTCTAAGCCCTGATGACCCCCGCCGGTCAGGGTTAAGGGTTAAGGGTTAAGGGTTAAGGGTTAAGGTTTAAGGGTTAAGGGTTAAGGGTTAAGGGTTAAGGGTTAAGGGTTAAGGGTTAAGGGTTAAGGGTTAAGGGTTAAGGGTTAAGGGTTAAGGGTTAAGGGTTAAGGGTTAAGGGTTAAGGGT
>SLIM01000029.1 GCA_007135625.1 Gammaproteobacteria bacterium | reverse complement strand
GGCCTTGATCATAATTCCGGCCACCTTGACCGCTCACAGCGAAAGTTCCGCCGTAAGTGGCTGAGTTCTTGGGGCGAAATGCCCTGATTGACACTCCACGATCAGGGCATTGGCCGGAAGGATGAGCAAGGCCAACCGCTCCTAAGCGGCACCACCGCTTCGGCCCTCTATCTCTGTCTGTCTCCCTATCTCTCCATAGCAGAGGACAGAGGAGAGAGATGGAGGGTATGCACCATGCCGCCTGCGCCACCCGCCTCGTGTACACTTCTTATCTTCCGGATCTATATCTCTGTCTTCTGTCCTCTCTACTCTACTGTTATAGTATTTGGAGCCGTAATGGAACTCTCCGCCGAAGATGCCTTGCGCATCAATGTACTTCTCCATAACCAGCCGCTGGCGATTCGGATTAACGAATCCCGCATGATCCTAGACGGGCTGCTTGCCGAGCGTGAGACCTCGATTCAGCTCAATCCCACCGGAAACCGGCAGTCCTATCTGCGAGCGGTACGCGCCGTACTTTCGGAGTATGCCTTAGGGACTCCGGGCGGCTACCCCCTCTATCTACAACGCTGGACTCGCATGGGGACGATGCGCGAGGAGAGCTTGGAGCAACTGCTGCTGCTCGGGGAGCCAACCGCCGTGTTTGCGGTGGTCTGCGCCCAGGGGTTGACCGACGAGCTGGCACGTCGCGCTTGGTGGGCGGTGGAGGATGCGGAGAATGCTCGCCGGATGCTGGAGACTCCCGAGGTTGTCGCCGGTCAGAGTGGCCCCCTGCTGGCCCGTTACTTGGTCGATTATCTGCCCTTTGAGAGCGATAGTGAAAAAATTAGCGCATCGCTACGGCTGGCCCTGCAACCGGGACTGTTGCACCATACCGAGGTCGCTGCCCTATGGCAACGCGCTAACCGCAAGGGGGCTTGGCTGGTTGGTTTTTTACAGGCACGCCCGGGTGATCTGCCGCTGGTACTTCCCCCTTTTCCGCGTTCGGTAGCGACTACTCAAGCGCTGCAACTTCTTGCAGAAGAAGGGAACCGTCTGGCTGCGGCACTGCTCTACTGCGACACTGCCGCCGGACAGGCTTTTCTTGCGACCTGTGATAAAGTGTTGCAAAAACCGGGAAGCCAGGATGTCGTTACGGCCACCCTTGCTGCACTCGCCGCTGCACTCCACACCCTGCGCCCGGAGGGAGATCCGGATCTGCCGTTTGATGAGCTGCAACAGGAGGCACACCATTTTGCACGCCACCACCCGGAAGCACTCGCCTGTACCGCCAACGATCCCACGCTGCAACCTACCCTTGAAGCGGTCTACCTGCTCTCGGGGGTCGGCTACGGAGTCGTGCGTCCAATTTTTCGTCGCTCTAGTGCAGTGGGTACGCTTATGCGTCGTCAACTCAAGCCGGTACTGGAGCCGCTGTTGCGGCAACTGCTGTGTGTTCTTGGGTGAGGGTGGGTTGGGCTGGGTTGAAGTGGACTAGAGTGGATTGAGTGGATTGAGTGGACTGAGAGGAGGCAGTGGATATAGCCTCCGGTCTCTGATCTCTGGTCTCTGGTCTCTGGTCTCTGATCTCTGATCTCTGGTCTCGAACCTCGAACCTCCTAAATCCTAACCTCTAGTCGTTGTCCGGGTTGCAGGATGGTGCGGGGGGTGATGCCGTTCCACTCTGCGAGTTGTTGATGAGCGACCCGATATCTGCGGGCGACAGTCCAGAGAGAATCGCCGCGTTGGACTACATGAATTACGCGGTTATCTTTCCGGGAAGCTGGGGAGCCTGAGCCGCTGTTACTCGTGGCCACTTGGGCATCGCCGGTGAGGGGGATGGTGAGTTGCTGGCCGATGTGCAGGAGGGTACCGGAGAGCTCATTGGCGCGGCGAATTGCGGCCACTGAGCTGCCGTAGCGCTGGGCCAGCGCTCCCAGGGTATCGCCTGCTACTACCCGATGCTGACGGCTCTGCATGCGCCGGTTGACGGGGAGTTCGGCGAGGCGCTGGGTGAACTGTTCGGCCTGCGCTAGCGGGAGAAGCAGGTGATTGGTATGTTGCGGATCGAGGAGCGGTCGCTGAAAGCCCGAGTTAAGGCGTTGCAACTCACTGCGGGTAACCCCCGCCAGCTCGGCGGCGGTAGCCAGATCGACCGGGCTATCGAGTTGGACTACCGCAAAATAGGGGCGATCAGGGATTTTAGGGAGTACCAGACCAAAAGTTTCCGGTTCGCTAATAATCGTGGCGAGAGCGAGCAGCCGAGGAACATAGCGGCGGGTTTCGTTGGGCAGCTCCAGCGACCAGAAGTCGCCCTCTCCGCTTCGGGAAATTGCCTGCTGTACCCGTCCGATACCGCCATTATAGGCGGCCAGCGCCAGCCTCCAGTCACCATTCAGCTCATTTGCCAAGTGTGCAAAGTAGCGCAAAGCGGCATCAGTCGAGGCGATCACATCGCGCCGCCCATCGTAGAGCCGATTCTGCTGCAATCCCAGCCAGCGACCAGTGGCCGGCATAAATTGCCACAGCCCGGCGGCACCGGCAGGTGAGGTCGCCTCGGGACGAAAGCCGCTCTCAATGAATGGTATGAGCGCCAGCTCCATCGGCAGGTCACGTTTGCGAATCTCCTCGGTAATATAGTAGAGATAGGGAGCGGCGCTGGTGGCATAGCGCTCAAGGGTAGAGGAGTAGCGCAAAAACCAGTCGATTTCGCGCTGAATCTCCTCACGCTCCACGATCTCTAGCCGCAGACCATCACGAATTTTAGTCCAGAGATTCTCGGGATCAACGGGCAGACGCTCCCCGCGCTCCTCCCGTTTGGGCAACCCATGTACTGCCGCAGGTGCGAGGCGCGATGCTTCGCGTGGCTCCTCACTCCAAGGATCATAGCGGGCCACCAGCTCCTCCTCTGGGGGAGGGGCCTGCAAGAAGGCATCGGAGCGAACCATCGACTGCTGGTTACAGCCGCTAAGGGAGAGGAGCAGGAGTGGGGTGAGAAGCAGTAAACGGGAGAGGGGTTGTCGATACATAAAAGGGTTTTTCGAAGAGGGAGAGATGGGTTGTCGATGCATAAAAGAGTTTTTCGCAGACGGAGAGGCGGGTTGTCGATACATAAAGGGGTTTTTCGCAGACGGAGAGGCGGGTTGTCGATACATAAAGGGGTTTTTCGCAGACGGAGAGGCGGGTTGTCTATACATAAAAGGGTTTTTCGCAGACCGAGAGGCGGATTGTCTATACATAAAAAGGTTTTCCGAAGATCGGGAGATGGCTTGCTCGCTCACAGGGTTAAAAGTGTGACAGTGTACACACTTTGGCCACGATGATCTAACAGCAATAAAAGAGGATAAAGCAGCGACAACGCTGCCGCCGCTCCGGCCTCTCTCTCCCCTCTAGCCACACTTCGACTCACCGCAATTTAGGCAGGTCATGCACCCATCCATAAGGATAGTCGCCTTGGTTTGGCACTTACTGCAGAGCTGCGCCTCTTCCGGAAAGCTCGACTGATGCTCCTTATCTTTCAGTCGGGTAGAGCGCTCATACTCTGCCCGCTTCTCATCAATCAGACGCTGTTGATGCTCATCCAGCTCCTGCTCCTTAAGCAGACCAATCATCACCAGATGGGAGTTAATCACATCCCCGATCTCTGCCACCAGCGAAGGCATATATTTACCGCCACGCTTAAAGTAACCCCCGCTAGGGTCGAATACCGAACGCAGCTCCTCCACCAGAAAGACGATATCGCCCCCCTTGCGAAAAACGGCAGATATAATGCGGGTCAGGGCCACAATCCACTGAAAGTGATCCATGTTTTTGGAGTTAATAAAGACCTCAAAGGGTCGCCGAATCTCGTGCGGCGTTCCCTGATTGAGAATGATGTCATTGATCGTCACATAGAGCGCGTGTTCCGAGAGCGGAGTCTGGATCTTATAGGTCGAGCCGAACAGCATATCCGGACGGGCGAGCCGCTCGTGCATATCAATGATATCGGCCCCCTTGCGTGCTGCCTTAGCACTCTCCGCCGCCCGCTCCCGATCCTGCGGAGTAACCACGGCGTACTCAATGATTTTTGCGTCGATTTTGATGGCCATGCGTAATCCTCAGTGGTAGCCTGCCTCTGCCCCAAATCGTGGTGGGGCACTCAATATTCTCCCCATTATAGACCGAGCAAGGGCCTAGGATAAAGAGATACTTCGGGCGATATGATGTACTCTATCACGAAATAGAGCAAGTAGACGGCGATTCATATTCATGGCCTTGACCATAGCTCCGGCCACCTTGACCGCTTACAGCGAAAGTCCCGCCGTAACTGGCTGAGTCCTTGGGGCGAAATGCCCCGTTTTATACTCTCCGATCAAGGTGTTGACCAGAAGGATGGCCAAGACCCGATTCATCGACCCATGGCCTATGCCTCAAGGCGCAATTGACCAAAGTCATGGGGGAAAGCTTGCGGCGTAGATACTCTAGCACTCCCCCCTAGACATTTCCTACGAGGTCGTTATGCCCGGTATTCAACTCTCCGAGCCAACTCCTGCCACCACGCAGGGATGGCGACCCTTTGCCTTAGGGTTTCGCCCATTTTTTCTGTCAGCGGGCCTCTCAGCGCTGCTACTGATGGGAGTCTGGTTGATCCTCTGGCACGCAGGTTTTAGTGCAGAGTGGTATTACGGTCGCATCGGCTGGCATACCCATGAGATGCTCTTTGGCTTCGCAGTAGCGGTAGTCGCTGGCTTTCTGCTCACCGCCGTGCCTAACTGGACTGGGGTTGCGACCCCCATTGGCGGCTGGTTGGCCGCACTTGCCGGGGTGTGGCTAGCGGGGCGGCTACTCCCTTGGTTTCCCGCCACCCCGCCGCTCCTGCTGGCACTGGTCGATCTCGCCTTTCTACCACTGCTGCTGCTGGCGCTACTGCGGCCACTGTGGCGCGGTCGCAACCGCGTCAATCTGGTCTTTATCGGCCTGATTGGCCTGATGATTCTCGCCAACCTACTGATCCACGGGGATGCCCTCGGCTACTGGTCGGAGGGGGCGTGGCGCGGTACCCAGTTGATGCTCGATAGCCTGCTGCTGATTCTCGTTTTTGTCGCCGGGCGGGTGATGCCGTTCTTTGTCGAGCGTGCCGTCGTCGGTGCAACTCCCCGTATCTACAAGCCGTTAGAGTGGGCAGGATACACCCTGTTTGGGGCGTTGATAGTGGCCCACCTCCTCGCCGTTTCCCCTAAAGTCGCAGCAATTCTCGCGCTGCTGCTGGGAGTGGTGCAGGCGGTACGGTTGGCCAACTGGTGGCATCCCGGTATTTTGCGCATTCCGATTTTATGGGTGTTATTTGCGGGGTATCTCTGGCTGGTACTCGGACTGCTGGCCCTCGCTGCCGCCCACTGGGGCTGGCTCCCGCGCACCTCCGCTACCCATCTTCTGACGGTTGGTGCGGTGGGGATTTTAACGCTGGGGATGATGGCGCGGGTCGGACTCGGCCATACCGGGCGCACCATGCGCTCGGCGACGGGGATGACCGTCGCCTTTGTGCTGCTTAATAGTGCGGTTGTGGTGAGAGTTTTTGGGCCGCTGCTGCACGCCCCCTGGTGGTGGATCTGGTACACCCTGAGCGGGTTGCTGTGGATTGTCGCCTTTGCCCTCTTTCTCTGGATCTACACCCCAATCTTGCTGCGCCCTCGGGTTGATGGCCAGCCTGGTTAGGGGATGCACGCTCTGGTTAGGCTAATCTTAACAGTGAGTTACGGAACTTTCTGGCAATCCGTCTGCGGGCGCCGCAATCCGGCGCAGTAGCTCGGCGACGGCGAGCAGTCCGAAGCTGGCGGTAACCGCCATACTTGAGCCGTAGCCACCGCACTGCAACCCGCCGTGGGATTGCGCTGCCGAGGCATCCGCTCGCGGCTGCTCTTCGCTCCAGACGGCGGTGATCCCAAAACGCCGTTTGGGGTTGCTGCTGAAACCGTAGTCATGCCGCAATAGCTTGCGGGTTTTGGAGAGCAACGGATCGTGACGGGTGCGGCTGAGATCACCGCTGCAGATTTGGCTGGGGTCGCTACGCCCTCCGGCTCCGCCAGTGGTGATGAGCGGGATCTTGTGGCGGCGGCAGTAGGCGATGAGAGCCGCTTTGTCGCGGTAGCCGTCGATGCAGTCGAGTACCCCATCGAGCTGTGGAGAGATCCACTGCGCCAAGTTGTCGGCGCAGAGCATCGCCTCAATCGGGTGGGTTCGGCAGCCGGGGTGGATTGCGGCGACCCGCTCCGCTAACACGCGCACTTTAGCACGGCCCAGGGTCGGTTCAAGTGCCGGAAGCTGGCGGTTGATGTTCGATTCGCTAACGTGATCCAGGTCGATTAGGGTGAGCTCTCCGATGGCACTGCGAGCGAGTGCTTCGACCGCCCAGGAGCCGACTCCGCCGACTCCGATCACCGCAACATGGGCCTGTAGAAAATGCGCGAGAGCGGTAGGGCCGTAGAGTCGGGCGATCCCTCCGAAGCGACGGTGCAGGTCGATTTCGTTCATGCCGGAGTGGTCGCCAGCGGCTGCTCTTCGCTGCGCAGGGTCAGTACCTCATGGCCGGTTGCGGTGACCAGCACGGTGTGCTCCCACTGTGCCGAGAGTTTGCGGTCACGGGTAACCACTGTCCACTTGTCGGGGAGTACCTTGACCTCCTTGCGACCGGCATTGACCATCGGTTCAATGGTGAAGCACATTCCCGGTTGCAGAGCTACCCCTTCGCCGGGGTTGCCATAGTGCAGCACCTGCGGCTCTTCGTGAAAGTTGCGCCCGATGCCGTGGCCGCAATATTCACGCACTACGGAGTAGTGGTGACTCTCCACAAACTGCTGAATGGCATGGCCAATGTCGCCCAGCGTTGCGCCCGGTCGAACCTGCTCAATGCCGAGCCAGAGCGCTTGGCGGGAGACTTCGCTGAGGCGGGCGGCAAGCACCGAGGGGGGGCCGACGAAGAACATTTTGCTGGTGTCGCCGTGAAAGCCGTTTTTAATTACGGTGATGTCGACGTTGACAATATCACCGCTTTTTAGCTTTTTATCGCTCGGAATGCCGTGGCACACTTGGTGATTGACTGAGGTGCAGATGGAGCGGGGAAAACCGCGATAGTTGAGCGGTGCAGGGATCACTTTGAGGGTGTCGATCATGTAGTCGTGGCAGATCTGGTTGAGCTGCTCGGTGGTGATGCCGGGGCGGATATACTCGCCGATCATCTCCAGGACTTGGGCGGCGGCGCGTCCTGCTCGACGCATTTTTTCGATTTCGGAGGGGCTTTTGATCGTGATGCTCATGGGATAATGGCGGCTCTACTCTCCTGAAGGGAAACCCGGTTCGAGGGGCGGCGGCGGGGCTAGCGAGGGGGTGGCGGTGCCATCCCTGGCTATTTCGCCACTCTCCAAGATGAAACCTGTCGGTGCAATCGGGAGAAATGGGTGATTGAGGAAATGAGCTGACTATGGTATAAAACGCGCCGCTTAATCGCAATTGCAAAATTCCACACACGCATCGACACGATGGCCGGGGTGCCCGGTCGTGCCGATCTCCAGCGGAGAGGGCAGGCTTTGGGTCGGTCGTCGGGATGCGTGGAGGTTTAACCCAACCATTGATATTGGAGTACATTCATGAGCCATATTTCCATGCGTCAGATGCTGGAGGCAGGTGTTCACTTTGGCCATCAGGCCCGCTACTGGAACCCCAAAATGGGGCGCTATATCTTCGGACAGCGCAACAACATTCACATCATTAACCTGGAAAAAACCCTTCCACTGTTTAATGATGCGATGAATTTTCTTGGCAAGCTCTCCTCGAACGGCGGCAAGATCCTCTTTGTCGGAACCAAGCGGGCGGCGCGTGAGACCGTGCGCGAAGAGGCCGAGCGCTGTGGGATGCCCTATATCAATCACCGCTGGCTGGGCGGAATGCTGACCAACTTCAAGACCATTAAGCAGTCGATCAAGCGCCTTAAGGAGCTGGAGGCGATGTTTGAGGATGGCTCGGTGGAGCAGCGTTTCAGCAAGAAAGAGGCGCTCAATCTGCAGCGCGAAATGGAGAAGCTGAACCGCAGCTTGGGCGGCATTAAGAACATGAATGGCCTGCCGGATGTTCTTTTCATTGTCGATACCGGACATGAAAAGATCGCCGTGAGTGAGGCGAAGAAGCTGGGTATTCCAGTTGTTGGCGTGGTGGATAGTAATAACGATCCCGACAACATTGATTATGTGATCCCCGGTAATGATGATGCTACCCGGGCCATTCAGCTCTATGTGCAGGGGGTCTCTGCTGCGGTGCTGGAGGGGCGTGCTAGCGCCGCCCATATTCGCCCCGAGGAGTTTGCCGAGGAGGCCCCCGCCGCCGCCGAAGGCTAGTTGTGCAAGCTGCGTGAGGTGAGTAGATCCGGGGCGATCCCGGATCTGCGGGAGAACGCATTTGGGCGGCTGCCGGATGGTGGCCCGTCCCCATTTACTTTGTTACTATAGACGATTGAGGGTATAAAACCATGGCAATTACTGCTGCAATGGTGAAGGAGCTGCGTGAGCGTACCGGTTCCGGCATGATGGAGTGCAAGAAGGCGCTGGTTGAGGCGAACGGCGATATTGAGACCGCGATTGAGGCGATGCGCAAATCGGGTCAAGCTAAGGCGGCCAAGAAGGCCGGTCGCATCGCTGCCGAGGGGCTGGTGGCGATTCAGTTCAGCGACGATAACCAGCAGGCGGCGATGGTCGAGGTCAACTGTGAGACCGACTTTGTGGGTAAGGATGAGAACTTTACCTCTTTTGTCGATGCGGTTGCGGCTTGTGTGCTTCACTCCGAGGTGAGCGATGTCGAGGGGCTGCTAGAGCTGCCGCTGCATAGCGGGGAGGAGACTACGGTCAATACCGCTCGTGAGGCGCTGATTGCCAAGCTGGGCGAGAATATGGGAGTGCGTCGCTTTACCCGCTGTAGCGGTGCTAACCTGGCGGCCTATCGCCACGGTACCCGCATTGGTGTGGTGGTGGAGCTGGAGGGGGGGGATCAGGAGTTGGGGCGCGATATTGCGATGCACATTGCGGCGAGCAATCCGGTCTGTATCTCCGAAGAGCAGGTTCCTAGCGAGCTGCTGACCAAGGAGCGGGAGATCTTTAAGGCGCAGGCGCTAGAGAGCGGTAAGCCGGAGAACATTGTGGAGAAGATGATTG
>SLIM01000001.1 GCA_007135625.1 Gammaproteobacteria bacterium | reverse complement strand
ACTTCCGCACCACCGATGTCACCGGCTCCTGCGACCTGCCGGAGGGTGTGGAGATGGTGATGCCGGGCGATAACGTCAAGATGACCGTTAAGCTGATCAACCCCATCGCCATGGAAGAGGGCCTGCGCTTCGCAATTCGCGAAGGGGGCCGCACCGTAGGTGCTGGCGTGGTTTCCAAGATTATTGAGTAAAAGATATGGGCAACCAAAGAATTCGCATCCGTCTGAAAGCATTTGATCATCGCTTGATCGATCAATCTGCAAAAGAGATCGTCGAGACCGCAAAGCGTACTGGTGCTCAGGTTCGGGGTCCGATCCCGCTGCCCACCAAGAAGGAGAAGTTCACCATCCTGATCTCTCCGCACGTCAACAAGGATGCGCGGGATCAGTACGAGATTCGCACGCACAAGCGGCTGATGGATATCATTGATCCGACCGATAAGACGGTGGATGCACTGATGAAACTCGATCTGGCCGCCGGTGTGGATGTGCAGATCAAACTGAATTGAGGTGGAAGCAATGGCGATTGGAATAGTTGGTCGTAAGGTCGGAATGACCCGCCTCTTTACCGAACAGGGGGAGTCGGTTCCGGTGACCGTGATTGAGGTCTCCCCCAACCGGGTGACCCAGGTGCGCAGCCTTGAGCAGGATGGCTATACCGCGATTCAGGTGACTACCGGCAGCCGCAAGGCCTCCCGCGTCACCAAACCGATGGTCGGTCACTACGCCAAGGCCGGAGTTGAGGCCGGGCGTGGGTTGTGGGAGTTTCGTCTCGCCGATAGCGAAGAGGCGGTAACTGTCGGTAGCGAGATCGGCGTAGACCGTTTTAGCGTCGGGCAGAAGGTCGATGTGCGGGGAACCACCAAGGGAAAGGGTTTTCAGGGGGCGGTCAAACGTCACCACTTCCACATGCAGGATGCTACCCACGGCAACTCGCTGTCGCACCGCGCCCCCGGCTCCATCGGGCAGTGCCAGACCCCAGGGCGGGTCTTTAAGGGGAAGAAGATGGCCGGGCAGATGGGTAACGTGCAGCGTGCCGCGCAAAACCTGGAGGTGGTGCGTGTCGATGTAGAGCGCAACCTGCTGTTGGTCAGGGGGGCAGTCCCCGGCGCTCCGGGCGGTGATCTCCTGGTGACACCGGCAATTAAAGCGAAGAAGGGCAGTTGATCATGGAGCTTACTCTACAGACTTCCGGGGGTACCGGTGGCACCGTTCAGGTCTCCGATACGGTATTTTCCGCCCCCTATAACGAGGCGCTAATCCATCAGGTGGTGACCGCCTATATGGCCACTGCACGCAGCGGTAGCAAGGCGCAGAAGAGCCGCTCCGAGGTCTCCGGCGGTGGTGCTAAACCGTGGCGACAGAAGGGAACCGGGCGTGCTCGTGCCGGTACCTCGCGCAGCCCGATCTGGCGCTCCGGTGGGGTGACTTTCGCTGCCAAGCCGCGCTCCTACCGCCAGAAGGTGAACCGCAAGATGTATCGCGCCGCAATGCGCTCGATCCTCTCGGAGCTGGTGCGCCAAGAGCGTCTGATGGTGGTTGAGGAGTTTTCCGTCGCTACCCCGAAGACCAAGGATTTTCAGGCGAAGATCGCCAATTACCAATTAGAGCGCGGAATGGTAGTGGTGGATCAACTGGAGGAGAACCTTTGGCTCGCCTCACGCAACCTGCCACGGGTTCACGTGCTGGAGGTGTCGGCGCTCAATCCGGTCGATCTCATTTCGATGGATAAAGTGGTAATTACCCAGGCGGCGCTCAATCAGATCGGGGGGCAGTTGGCATGAATAAAGAGCGTTTAATGCAGGTGCTGGTCACTCCGGTGGTCTCTGAAAAGAGTGCCACGGTCACCCAGGACTCCAATCAGTATGTTTTCAAAGTACTGCCCGATGCCACCAAGCGGGAGATCGGGCAGGCGGTAGAGCTGCTGTTTGCTGTCCAGGTGGAAGGGGTGCAGGTACTCAATATCAAAGGCAAGACAAAGCGGTTTGGACGCCTGAGCGGGCGCCGCAAAGACGAGCGCAAGGCCTATGTGCGGCTGACAGCGGGTCAGTCGATTGACTTTGGCGCTTAACGACTAATCCAGGCTGAATGGAACGACGAACATGGCTATCGTAAAGAGAAAACCCACTTCGCCCGGACGTCGCTTCGTGGTCAATGTGGTCAACCCGGAGCTGCACAAAGGTGCTCCGCACGCCGCACTGGTGACCAAGAAGAGCAAGACCGGTGGGCGCAACAACAATGGACGGATCACCACCCGGCATAAGGGTGGCGGTCATAAGCAACGCTACCGCATCATCGACTTTAAGCGCGATAAGGATGGCATTCCAGGTGAGGTCGAGCGGCTGGAGTATGACCCCAACCGTACCGCCCACATCGCGCTGCTGAAGTATGCCGACGGGGAGCGTCGCTATATTATTGCTCACAAGGGAATTAAGGTCGGGCAGAAGCTGCTCTCCGGTGAAGAGTCGCCGATTGCCGCAGGCAACTGCCTGCCGCTGCGCAACATCCCGGTCGGCTCAACGGTTCACTGTGTCGAACTGAAGCCCGGTAAGGGTGCCCAGATCGCACGTTCCGCAGGAACCTCAGTGCAGTTGGTGGCCCGTGAATCGGAGTATGCTACCCTACGCCTGCGCTCCGGCGAAATGCGGCGGGTTCGCTACGAATGCCGCGCCGTGATCGGCGAGGTCGGCAACGCAGAGAATAGCCTGCGCAAGCTCGGCAAAGCGGGTGCCCAGCGCTGGCGCGGGGTACGTCCCACCGTTCGCGGCGTGGCGATGAACCCAGTCGACCATCCACATGGTGGCGGTGAGGGGCGGACTTCCGGCGGGCGTCATCCGGTCTCCCCATGGGGGGTTCCGACCAAGGGCCACAAGACCCGCACCAACAAGCGCACGAACAAGATGATTGTTCGCCGTCGTAACCGTAAATAGACGAAACGGAGTGTAGACAGGTGCCACGTTCTATTAAAAAAGGTCCATTTATTGACCATCACTTGGTCAAAAAAGTGGAGGAGGCGGTCTCAACGAACAGCAAGCGGCCAATTAAGACCTGGTCGCGCCGCTCGATGATTCTTCCTGAAATGGTGGGTTTGACGATTGCGGTACATAACGGGCGGCAGCATGTCCCCGTACTGGTAACCGAAAATATGGTCGGCCATAAACTCGGCGAATTTGCGTTAACCAGGACCTATCGTGGGCATCTGGCTGACAAAAAGTCAAAAAGATAATTGGGGTTGAGCGATGCAAGCAGTGGCTAAACTACGCTATGCACGGATTTCGGCCCAAAAGGGCCGTCTGGTCGCTGACCAGATCCGTGGTCTGCCTGTCGAACAGGCTCTCAATATCCTCACCTTCTCGCAAAAGAAGGGGGCGGAGCTGATGAAAAAGGTGCTCGACTCTGCCATCGCCAACGCCGAGAACAATCTTGGCGCGGATATCGATGAGCTGACGGTCTCCGCTGTATGGGTGGACGAAGGTCCCACCATGAAGCGGATTCGTGCGCGGGCCAAGGGGCGTGCCGCCAGGATTTTCAAGCGGACCAGTCACATTACCGTGACGGTTGCCGAAAAGTAACTCAAGAGAGAGCGACATGGGCCAGAAAGTACATCCGACAGGCATTCGCCTGGGAATCGTCAAGGAGCATACCTCCAAATGGTATGCCGACTCCAAAGACTACGCCAACTTGCTGAACACCGATCTTCAGGTGCGCGAGTTTTTGAAGAAGAAGCTCTACCAGGCATCGGTCAGTCGTATTCAGATCGACCGCCCGGCAAAGAACGCCCACATCACCATTCACACCGCCCGTCCTGGGCTGGTGATTGGTAAGAAGGGGGAAGATATTGATGCCCTGCGGGCCGAGGTCTCCCGCCGCATGGGAATCCCGGTACACCTGAGTGTCGAAGAGGTGCGCAAGCCGGAGCTGGATGCCCAACTGGTGGCCGAAAGCATTACCCAGCAACTGGAGCGCCGCATTATGTTTCGTCGCGCCATGAAGCGGGCGGTGCAAAATGCCATGCGTCTGGGAGCCGAGGGAATTAAGGTCAATATCGCTGGTCGCCTCAACGGTGCGGAGATTGCGCGTAGCGAGTGGTATCGCGAGGGGCGGGTGCCGCTGCACACCCTGCGAGCCGATATCGACTACGGTTTCGCCGAAGCAAATACCACCTATGGTATCATTGGCGTGAAGGTCTGGATCTTCAAGGGCGAAGTCTATCGCGGCGAGCGCAAGGAAGAGCCTGAGGCGAGCAAAAAGAGTTCAGGTAAAAGAGGTTAAAAGCAATGTTGCAACCAAAGCGGACGAAATTCCGGAAACAACAAAAAGGCCGTAACCGTGGTTTGGCCCAATCCGGAAATCAGGTCAGTTTCGGCGAGTTCGGCCTTAAGGCCGTCGGTCGCGGACGGATGACCTCCCGCCAGATTGAGGCGGCTAGACGGACGATCAGCCGCCATGTAAAACGCGGTGGTAAATTGTGGATTCGGGTCTTCCCAGATAAGCCGATCACCCAAAAGCCGCTCGAAGTTCGGCAGGGTAAAGGCAAGGGTAACGTCGAATATTGGGTCGCTCTGATCCAGCCAGGCCGTATGCTCTATGAGATCGAAGGGATCTCTGAGGAGCTGGCACGCGAGGCTTTTCTCCTGGCTTCGGCGAAACTCCCGTTTAAAACAACCTTCGTAAAACGGACGGTACTGTAATGAAGGCGACAGAACTCCGCACTAAAACCGTAGAGCAACTCAACGAAACGCTGCTTGAGCTGCGCAAGGAGCAGTTTAATCTGCGCATGCAGAAGGGTACAGGTCAGCTTGCAAGGCCCTCGCTGGTACACCAGGTCAGAAGAGATATTGCACGGGTTAAGACCATTATCAACGAAAAGAGAGCAGTGGGTAGCGAATCATGAACGAGCTGAAGGTATCCAACAAGACCCTCCAGGGGCGGGTAGTCAGTAACAAGATGGAAAAGACCATCACGGTACTGGTAGAACGCCGCGTCAAGCATCCGGTCTACGGCAAGTTTGTGAAGCGCTCGACCAAGATTCATGCCCATGATGAGAACAATCAGTGCGCCATTGGCGACGTTGTCGTGGTGGAGCAGAGCCGCCCGCTCTCCAAGACCAAGACCTGGCGTCTGGTAAAGGTGGTGGTAAAAGCGGAGTAAGCTTCCGCTCTGATCTGCTGTGAACTAGACAACGTTGAGATGGGAGCAAACCAATGATTCAGATGCAAACGAATCTGAGCGTGGCCGACAATAGCGGTGCCAAGCGCGTTCAGTGTATTAAAGTCCTGGGGGGGTCACATCGCCGCTATGCGGGGATTGGCGACATTATCAAGGTCAGCGTCAAGGACGCGATTCCCCGTGGCAAGGTGAAGAAAGGCGATGTATTTAACGCGGTGGTGGTGCGTACTCGCAAGGGTGTGCGGCGTCCCGACGGCTCGGTAATCCGCTTTGACGGCAATGCCGCAGTGCTGCTCAATAACCAGCTTCAGCCGATTGGTACCCGCATCTTCGGGCCGGTCACTCGGGAGCTGCGTGGCGAGCGCTTTATGAAGATTATTTCGCTGGCCCCTGAAGTGCTGTAAGCGGAGAGTAACGAGATGGCAATGAGCAAGATCAGAAAGGGTGACCATGTGATTGTGCTGACCGGCAAAGACCGGGGCAAGCAGAGCAGTATATTGAAGGTACTCGACAACCACAAGGTGCTTGTCGAGAACGTCAATATTGTCAAAAAGCATGTCAAGGCCAACCCCAACAAGGGCGAGCCAGGTGGGATCGTACCGCGTGAAATGCCGGTCGATATCTCCAATATCGCAATCTACAACCCCACTACTGGACGTGCAGATCGGGTCGGGTTCAAGGTTCTTGAAGATGGCCGCAAGGTGCGCGTCTTTAAGTCTAACGGTGAAGTGGTAGACGTTTGAGGCGGCGGAAATGGCAAGATTACACACACTCTATCGGGATGAGATCATCCCGCAACTGAAAGAACGCTTTGCTTACCAGAGCGTAATGGAGGTACCCCGTATCACCAAAATCACCCTGAACATGGGCGTTGGTGAGGCGGTTGGAGACAAGAAGGTTATGGAGTTCGCCGTCGGTGACATGACCAAAATTGCAGGTCAGAAGCCCGTGGTTACACTCGCTCGTAAATCGGTTGCCGGATTCAAGATTCGTGACGGCTGGCCGGTCGGCTGCACGGTGACGTTGCGCCGCGAGCGGATGTATGAGTTTCTGGATCGGCTGATTAACATCTCCATTCCACGAATTCGCGACTTTCGGGGGCTGAATGGCAAAGCCTTTGATGGACGCGGCAACTACAGCATGGGGGTCAAGGAGCAGATCATCTTTCCGGAGATCGACTACGACAAGATCGACACCTTGCGTGGAATGGATATTACCATCACCACCACAGCGAAGACCGACCCCGAGGGGCGGGCGCTGCTGGAGGCCTTCAAATTCCCGTTCAAGAGCTAAACGAGCAGAGTTATGGCAAAGAAGAGCATGATCGCCCGCGAGAAAAAGCGGAGTAAGACAGTCGATAAGTACCGTGAGCGGCGCGAGGCCTTGAAGCGGATCATCAGTGATCCCAAAAGCAGTGCCGAGCAGGTTGATGAGGCGGTGGTCACCCTGCAGCAGATGCCGCGTGATGCCTCGCCGGCACGCCAGCAGCGGCGCTGCCAAGTGAGCGGTCGCCCGCATGCGGTCTATCGCAAGTTTGGCCTCTGCCGCAATAAGCTGCGGGAGGCTGCGATGCGTGGCGACGTGCCGGGACTGGTCAAGTCCAGTTGGTAGTCGGGTCGGTCTGAGGGGAGGGTAGTGATTACCTCTTCCATCTGGAAGAGCGTTGTGCTATCCTCTTCAGGCTAATCCAAAAGAAAAGTTTTGCTGGCCCTCTGGGCTGCCTACGGTGGGGTGCGGGATCACTCTTGCACCCCCCTATGTTTTTACCGAATCGGTGAGCTCCGCCCAATCAGTCGGCGTGACCACCGCCAACCAGGGTATCGGACCGAGGTGGTCGTCTGACCCGGAGGAAGTGACGCGATGAGTATGTCTGATCCAATCGCCGACATGCTGACCCGCATTCGCAACGGCCAAGTCGTTGGGAAAGAGCGGGTCGGAATGCCGTCGTCCAAACAGAAGGTTGCACTGGCACAAGTGCTACTGGATGAGGGCTACATTCTCGGCTTCGATGTCGAGGAAGAGGGGGCCAAAAGGAGCCTCACCATTCGCCTCAAGTACTTTGAGGGGCGGCCAGTGATCGAGAAGATCGAGCGGGTCAGTCGTCCAGGACTGCGCATCTACAAGAGTGCCAAAGAGATCCCGAGCGTGCGCAACGGTTTGGGAATCGCCATCGTCTCGACCTCCAAGGGTCTGATGACGGATCGGGCGGCACGGACTGCCGGTCATGGTGGCGAAGTGCTGGCGTTTGTCGCATAACCGGGGGGCGAGAAGATGTCGAGAGTAGCAAAGAGTCCGATCAGCCTGCCCGCCGGTGTCACCGTGCAGATCGAAGGCGATGGGATTAAGGTAAAAGGCGGCAAGGGCGAGTTGCAGATGATGATGCACCCCCTGGTCGCTGTAGAAGAGAGCGAAGGTAGCCTGCGGGTACGCCCCAAGAGCGAGTCCAAGGCCGCTTGGGCGATGGCCGGAACCTATCGCGCCCTGGTCAACAATATGGTTGTGGGGGCGAGTGCCGGCTTCGAAAAGAAGCTGAATCTGGTGGGGGTCGGTTATCGCGCCCAGGCCAAGGGAGATGTGTTGAGCATCTCGCTAGGCTTCTCCCATCCGGTGGAGTATCCAGTGCCTGAGGGGATCACCATCACCACTCCGGTACAAACCGAGATTGTTGTCTCCGGTTGTGACCGGCAGCGAGTCGGACAGGTGGCAGCAGAGATTCGCGCCTATCGGCCACCTGAGCCGTATAAGGGCAAGGGTGTTCGTTACGCCGACGAACATGTTGTGCGTAAAGAAGCGAAGAAGAAATAGGGGTAAGGCATGGATAAGAAATCTGCACGTTTGCGTCGTGCCCGTCGGGCACGCGCCAAGATTCGTGAGTTGGGTGTATATCGTCTGGCCGTGTTTCGCACCCCGCGCCACATCTACGCACAGCTCATTGCCCCATCGGCTGCTGAGGTGGTTGCTACCGCCTCAACCCTGGAAAAGGGTCTGCGCGAAGGGCTAGATGGCAAAACCGGAAATATCGCTGCCGCCGCTGCGGTCGGTAAGGCGATTGCCGAAAAGGCAAAGGCGGCAGGGATTGATCAGGTGGCGTTCGACCGCTCTGGATTCAAGTACCATGGTCGAGTAAAAGCGCTGGCCGACGCGGCTCGCGAAAACGGCCTACAGTTTTAAGGAGTGAGTGATGTCGAACTATAACATCAACAGCGAGTCCAGCGACGACCTCATTGAGAAGCTGATCAACGTTAACCGAGTCTCTAAAGTCGTCAAAGGCGGACGGATCTTCAGCTTCGCGGCCCTCACCGTAGTTGGCGATGGCAAGGGGCGGGTCGGCTTTGGTACCGGCAAGGCACGCGAAGTGCCGATGGCTATTCAAAAGGCGATGGAGGCGGCACGCCGTGACATGCGGGATGTCCGGCTCAACGGCAGCACCTTGCAGTATCCCCTGGTCGGCACCCACGGTGCGGCTAAGGTCTACATGCAGCCCGCCTCGGAGGGTACCGGAATCATCGCCGGTGGTGCCATGCGTGCCGTATTCGAGGTGGTCGGGGTACATAACGTACTCGCCAAGTGCATCGGCACCAATAATGCGATCAATGTGGTGCGTGCCACGATCAACGGCCTCTCCGGCATGAGCGACCCAGCCTCGGTGGCCGAGAAGCGTGGCAAAACCGTTGAAGAGATCTTGGGGTAAGAGATGTCCGACAAAAAGATGATGAAAGTTACGCTAGTGCGCAGTATGCACGGGCGTCTGGAGCGTCATAAGGCCTGCCTGCGCGGGCTAGGGATCCGGCGGATGCACCATAGCGTGACCGTTGAGGATACCCCCGCTACTCGCGGTATGGCCAACAAAGTTTCCTATATGGTGCGGATTGAGGAGGCCTGAGATGCGATTGAATACGATTAAGTCAGCGCCCGGAGCGCGGCCGGATGCCCGGCGAGTTGGTCGCGGGATCGGTAGCGGCCTGGGTAAGACCTGTGGTCGCGGTCACAAGGGGCAGAAGTCACGCGCTGGGGGATTCCACAAGGTCGGTTTTGAAGGCGGCCAGATGCCGCTGCAACGCCGCCTTCCCAAGGTCGGCTTCACCTCACGGGTCGGACGTGTGACTGCCGAGGTGCGCCTTAGTGAGCTGCACAAGATCGAAGGCGATAGCGTCGATATGGCAGCACTTCATGCGGCAAATATCCTGCCGCGCTCCATACAGCGGGCCAAGATTATTCTCTCGGGCAAGCTGGAGCGGGCGCTTGTCGTCAAGGGCGTAGGTGTCACCAAAGGTGCGCGTGCGGCGATTGAGCAGGCCGGCGGTAAGGTAGAGGAGTGATGGCCAATCGCTCTGCTGTTGCCGAACTCGCGGGGTCGGGGAAGCTGACCGAACTGCGTCAGCGTATCGTTTTTCTGCTGCTGGCACTGTTGGTCTTCCGAATCGGCACTTTCATTCCGGTTCCCGGGGTCAATCCTGCGGTGATCGCCGAACTATTCGAGCAGCAGCGGGGTACCATCCTGGACATGTTCAACATGTTCTCCGGTGGAGCCTTAGAACGTGCGTCACTCATGGCGCTGGGCATTATGCCCTATATCTCAGCGGCCATTATTATGCAGTTGCTGACTGCGGTGGTACCCAAGCTGGAGCAGTTGAAGAAAGAGGGTGAATCGGGTCGTCGCAAAATTACCCAATATACCCGCTACGGAACCCTGGTGCTGGCCACCTTTCAGGCGATTGGTATCTCAGTCGCGCTGCAAACCCAGCAGGCGGGTGGTATTCCGGTAGTCGCCTTTCAGGGTTTTGGTTTCGTCTTTACTGCGGCGGTCTCCCTAGTGACCGGAACGATGTTTCTGATGTGGCTCGGCGAGCAGATCACCGAACGGGGAATCGGCAACGGGATCTCCATGATCATCTTCGCCGGTATCGTCGCCGGATTGCCTTCCGCTCTCGGTGGCACCTTCGATCTGGTCAGTAATGGCGAAATGCACTCGATGACCGCCTTAACGCTGTTGGTGCTGGCGGTTGCCGTGACCACCTTCGTGGTGTTTGTCGAGCGCGGTCAGCGCCGAATCACTGTCAACTACGCCAAGCGCCAGCAGGGGCGCAAGATGTTTGCTGCCCAAAGCACCCATCTGCCGCTGAAGCTGAACATGGCCGGGGTGATTCCGCCGATCTTCGCCTCCTCGATCATCCTCTTTCCGGGAACTCTCGGGCAGTGGATCGGAACCCAAGATGGAATGCGCTGGTTGCAGGATGTTGTCGCCAAGCTCTCTCCGGGAGAGCCGATCTACGTTATGCTCTATGCGATAGCGATCATCTTCTTCTGTTTTTTCTACACCGCCCTGGTCTTCAACTCCAGGGAGACGGCGGACAATCTGAAGCGCTCCGGTGCCTTCATTCCGGGGATTCGTCCCGGCCAGCAGACCGCTGAGTATATCGATAAGGTGATGTCGCGTCTAACCCTTGCGGGTGCGCTTTATATCACCCTGGTCTGTCTGTTGCCGGAGTTTCTGATCGTTGGTTGGGGGGTTCCCTTCTACTTTGGAGGCACCTCGCTGCTCATTATTGTGGTGGTGACGATGGACTTTATGGCGCAGGTGCAGGCGCACCTGATGTCGCACCAGTACGACTCACTGATGAAAAAGGCAAATCTTAAAGGTGTCGGCGGTGCCGGTCGCCTGAGATAGCGATCAAGTTACGGAGTAAATACGCATGAAAGTAAGGGCATCGGTCAAGAAGATCTGCCGCAACTGCAAGATCATTCGCCGCAAGGGCGTGGTTCGGGTGATCTGCTCGGATGGTCGTCACAAACAGCGTCAGGGTTGAGTCGAAGGCTGCTCCGTGGCCATTGCGAATCGCAATGGCTACGGAAGTGACCAACTCGATCCTCATCATTTGTTGTAAAGAGCGCCGGAAGAGGATATAATGATCCGTTTTCCGCGTCGGAATTTACAGTTCGTGAATTTTTAGGAGATTCAGAGAATGGCCCGTATTGCAGGCGTCAATATTCCAGATCGAAAGCACGCGGTCATCGCGTTGACTTCGATCTATGGGATCGGTCGCACACGTTCCGCAAGGATCTGTGCGACAGTGGGGATTGCTGAGAGCGCGAAGCTCATTGACCTGAGCGAAGAGCAGGTTGATGCGATCCGGAATGAGGTCGCAAAGTATGCGGTTGAAGGTGACCTCCGTCGAGAGGTCTCCATGAACATCAAACGTCTAATGGACTTGGGTTGTAATCGCGGAATTCGCCACCGTCGTGGCCTTCCGGTTCGCGGTCAACGTACCCGTACCAACGCCCGGACTCGCAAGGGACCGCGTCGTCCTATCAAAAAGTAGCCCGGCTTTTATCCAGCTACTGCAATTATAGAGATCACTACAGGTATTATCGATGGCTAAACCTCAGAGTCGCCAAAAGAAAAAGGTCAAGAAGGTCGTTACCGACGCAGTTGCGCACATTCATGCCTCCTTCAATAACACGATTGTCACTATCTCCGATCGTCAGGGCAACGCCTTGGCTTGGGCCACCGCAGGGGGTTCCGGCTTTCGCGGTTCACGCAAAAGCACCCCCTTCGCCGCACAGGTGGCTGCGGATCGGGCGGCTGAAAAGGCCAAAGAGTATGGTGTGAAGAGTGTTGATGTGAATGTCAACGGCCCTGGGCCGGGGCGTGACTCTGCGGTACGCGCACTGAACAATGCCGGTTTCAAGGTGACCAGTATTACCGATGTCACCCCCATTCCGCACAATGGCTGTCGTCCGGCCAAGAAGCGCCGCGTCTAAATCGGGAGTTCACATCATGGCAAGATATCTTGGGCCGAAGTGTAAGTTGAGTCGCCGTGAGGGTACCGACCTCTACCTGAAGAGTCGGGTACGCTCAATCGACTCTAAATGTAATATGGAAAAGACCCCGGGGCAGACTACCGATCGCCGTCGCCGGGTCTCCGATTACGGGTTGCAGTTGCGCGAAAAGCAGAAGATGCGCCGTATGTACGGTGTCATGGAGAAGCAGTTCCGCAACTACTACAAAAAGGCGGCACAGCAGAAGGGTGCCACCGGCGACAACCTGTTTCGGATGCTGGAGCAGCGGTTGGACAATGTAGTCTACCGAATGGGTTTTGGTGCCACCCGTGCCGAGGCACGGCAGTTGGTGAGCCATAAAGCGATTGAAGTCAATGGCCAGATCGTCAACATCCCCTCCTATCAGGTACAGCCCGAAGATGTGGTCACGGTGCGCGAAAAGTCCAAGCGGCAGTTGCGCATTCAGGGTGCTTTGGCACTCGCCGATCAGTATGGGTTTGCCGAGTGGGTTGAGGTCGATCCCAAGGCAATGAAGGGAATCTTTAAACGGATCCCTGACCGCAATGAGCTGCCTGCCGAGATCACCGAGCAGCTTGTTGTCGAACTCTACTCCAAGTAAGTCACTAGCGGAGGGGATGCGAACATGGCGGATCTAGTCTCACAATTTCTCAAGCCCAGGCTGGTTCGGGTCGAGCCCCTCTCTGAGCTGCGCTCCCGAATCACTCTGGAGCCTCTGGAGCGGGGCTTCGGCCACACCCTTGGCAACGCACTGCGTCGGATTCTGCTCTCCTCCATGTCTGGGGCTGCGGTCGTTGAGGTGGAGATCGACGGAATCCTGCATGAGTACACCTCGGGAGAGGGGATTCAGGAGGATATTCTGGAGATCCTGCTCAACCTGAAGGAGCTGGCGATTATCCTGCACAACCGGGATGAGGCTGAACTGACACTGTGCAAAAGTGGGCCAGGGCCGGTGCTGGCGGGTGATATTGAACTCGATCACGATGTCGAGATTGCCAACCCCGACAAGCTGATTGCGACCCTGACCAAAGAGATTCAACTCTCGATGCGTCTAAAAGTCTGCAAAGGGATCGGCTACCAGCCCTCAAGTGCCCGCTACCAAGAGGGACACGGTGAGAGCATCATCGGTCGCCTGCGCCTAGATGCCAGCTTCTCCCCGATTCGGCGTGTCGCCTACACCGTTGAGGATGCCCGCGTCGAACAGCGCACCGACCTTGATCGGCTGGTGATCGACCTGGAGACCAACGGCACCATTGATCCTGAAGAGGCGATTCGTATGGCGGCCTCGATTCTTCAGGACCAGCTCTCTGCCTTTGTCCGGCTGGAGGGTGGGGTTCCTGAGGCGATCAAGGAGGAGAGGCGGCTGCCCGAGATCGACCCGATGCTGCTGCGTCCGGTAGATGATCTTGAGTTGACAGTGCGCTCCGCCAACTGCCTTAAGGCCGAGAGTATTCTGTTAATCGGTGACCTGATTCAGCGCACCGAGGTGGAGCTACTCAAAACCCCGAATCTGGGGAAAAAGTCGCTCACCGAAATCAAGGATGTGCTCGCCGAGCGTGGTCTCTCGCTGGGGTTGCGCCTGGAGAACTGGCCTCCCGAGAGCCGAGAAGAGTTCGCGGCCTCCTGAGCCACAACCGATTTACGTTTAACCTAGAAGAGTAAGGAAGAGTACGATGCGTCACCGCAAATCTGGACGGCATCTCAATAGAACCAGTTCTCATCGCAAGGCCATGTTTCGCAACATGACCGCCTCGCTGCTCAAGCATGAGCTGATTCGCACCACCGTACCCAAGGCTAAGGAGCTGCGGCGGGTTGCTGAGCCACTGATCACCCTAGGGATGAAAGATGGGGTCTCGCAGCGACGGCTCGCTTTTGCCCGGCTACGGGATAACGAAGCGGTGGCAAAACTGTTTACTGAGATCGGCCCTCGTTACAAGAGTCGCATGGAGTCCCATCCGCAAAAAATCGGAGGTGGCTATCTGCGCATCATTAAGTGCGGCTACCGCGCCGGCGATCAGGCCCCGATGGCCTACGTGGAGCTGGTCGGTCGCCCGGCTGGTGCGGTCGCAGAAGAAGAGGAGGGGAGCGAGGCGAGCAGCGCAGCCTAAGTGGCAGCGCTGATCCACCCTAAAAAGCCGGGCTTGCCCGGCTTTTTGCGCGGTTCACGCTCCTGCGCCCGATAGCAACAGAGTCATGTAGAGGCGAAGAATGGGGCGCTGCGTTCACCTCTTTACCGATTTCGGCATCGGCAGCTTGTATGTCGGTCAGCTCCACCCCCTGCTGCGGGGCCGCGGCGTAACCCCTCTCCATCTACTGCACGATGCCCCCCGCTTCAACCCTCGGGCCGCCTCCTACCTACTGGCCGCACTTCTTAGCGCGTTGGCCGACGAAAGCGCCCGCTGGCGCTCACCGAAGGAGTTGGCCATGGGGCGGCGCAACAACTCGCCGAGGTGATCTACATCGACAGTTATGGTAACCTGTACACCGGATTACCGGCGGCAGCAGTGGCTAGCGATGCCCCGTTGACATGTCGCGGAGCGTGGGCCGTCAGGCCATTCTTTTCGATTTCTCGCTACGTCTGCTACCGATTGGGTTGCAATCGTCTGATAATTCGGTGATACTTGGCGCTTTCTAAGAGAAAGTTCGGTGACGGCTGGAGCGAAGGAGAGAGCCGCAAGGGAGCGAAGCGTCACCTAAGGTGGGCGGCGCGGCGTCGCTCCTGAGATGGATGCTTTATAAATGCGGCTAAGTGCCGCACCGTCCGCGCTCGTGGGGCCTGCCCCGAAAGCGATGCGCTTGTGTTATCTGACTGCTACGATCATATCTGGAGGATGTACCAAATGGCTGATTTGTTTTCTGAAGAGTGGATGAAGAGTTTTATGGCGCAGTGGAACGCCGAGCCGGAGCTGTGTGATGCCCTGGCAGCGATCAATTTCAATAGCGTAATTGGTTACGGCTTTGAGGATGGCGACCAGCCCGTCGGGGTACTCACCGTCGAAAATGGCAAGGCCGTCGCCGCTGGCGGCTACAACGGAGAGACCCTCAACTGGGACATCCGCTGCAGCGCAGAGCAATGGAAAAAGTGGATCGCCAGTCCCCCAGGTATGATGGGGCTAGGCATGGCTTTCACTTCGGGTAAAATGAAGTTTAAGGTTGGCGATTACGGCGCGATGCTGAAGGATCCGCGTATGGCCAAACCATTTATCAAGTCCTTCACTGTCATGGGTAAAGCCTGAGAGTAGAGCATCGGGAGACCACCCGCAGGTGCTTTGCCTGCGGGGTCAAGTTACGGTTACTGAACAAGTGTATGAGTAAGGCGGGCGAGGATGATAAAGAGTAAACCAATCCTGGTGATGGTAATCGCATTGTTAGCGGTGGCCTTGGTCACTCCGCTTCAGGCCCAGCAGCTTGGGTTGGGGGAGATCTACACCGTCCGCCAATCGCGCGATGTACCACGGGTTGCGCTGGGTGGCACCGTGGTACCCTACAAACAGGTAACCCTCTCTGCACAACTGCCGGGGCGGGTCAAATTTCTTGCCGGCATTGAGGGCGACCGCTTTGAAGATGCGGAGCTGCTGGTAGCGATTGACGACAGCGAGTTGATGGCCAACCGCAATGCGGCACTAGCACAACTCTCCTCGGCAGATGCGCAACTGCGCAACGCAGGGGTACAGTTCGGACGTGAACTGCGCTCTCCGCAGTCGCGTCAGACCCTGGGCGGAATGGCGATGCCCAACCTGTTCGACCAAATGTTTACCCGCCCGATGGAGAGTTTCGCGGGGAGTCGTGATCAGGGAGCGGAGCGCTCCGCCGATGTCTTCTCTTCGCAAGTGCAAATTACCCAAGCGCAAAATGCGATTTTACAAGCGCAGGCACAGATTCAGGCGATTGATGCAAAACTGCGTGATGCACGCAGTCTCGCCCCTTTTCGCGGGGTCATCGTGCGCCGCTTCATTGAGGTTGGCGATACCGTACAGCCGGGCATGCCGCTACTGGAGTATGCCGATGTCGAGTATCTGCAGATTGAAGTCGATGTTCCTGGGCGACTGCGTCCGGGACTGACCGAAGGGACTTTTCACCAGGCCGAACTCGATGTCGGCAGCCAGGTGGTACCGGTGCGAGTGGCCCAAATCTTTCCGATGGCCGATGCCCAGCGCCACACCATCAAGGTGAAGTTCGATCTTCCTCAGGGGATCTCCTCGCCGGGTATGTATGCCCGCGTCTTGATTCCCGACCATGGCGCATCGGCGCGTGAACACCCGATCATCCCAGCGACCGCAATCCGTTACAATGGCAGCCTGCCTGGTGTCTATGTGGTCAATGAGCAGGGGCAGCCCGAACTACGGCTGATTCGGGAAGGAGAGCGGTTACCGAACGCCATGGTCAGTGTCCTCTCGGGTCTGCGAGAGGGGGAGCGGATCCTGGCCGATCCGCCGCGTCGGGTCACTTCCGGCTGGGCCGGGGGGCCACGCGAGGAGGGACGGCGATAGTCGTCACCCCTCCCGCTTGGGCGGCCAGGGCTGCTAAATCGCAGCGGGCCACACGAGCAAGGATCCCGGTTCCACACGTGGAGCCGCTCCTTGCCCATTCGACACCCGGTCTTCAGCTCGGGTGTGAACGTTGTCAGCTAGTGTCTCTTCTCAACCGATGAATGACAAAACCTCGCATCGCGGAGATAGCTCCGCATCCATCCTCAACGATGATGCCCACCTGGGACTAGCCGGGCGCACTGCCCGCTTCTTCATTCAGTCACCCCTTTCACCACTGCTGTTTGGGGCCATGATGCTGATGGGCATTATCGGACTGGTTCTCGCCCCACGCCAAGAAGATCCGCAGATCTCGGTGCCGATGATCGATATCTTCGTGCAGTATCCGGGAGCCTCCGCTAGCCAAGTGGCCAATCTGGCGATCCGTCCCCTAGAGCGGATGATGAGCGAGATTCCCGATATAAAGCACGTGTACTCCGCCTCGCAACGCGGCATGGGGATGGTCACCGTACAGTTTGAGGTTGGGCAGGAGATGGGACCATCGTTAATCAAGGTTAACGATAAGCTCGACTCCAATATGAACCTAATCCCTCCGGGGGTCATGCCACCGCTGGTACAGGCCAAGGGGATCGACGACGTACCCGTGGTCAATATCACCCTCTGGTCGAAGGATCTGGATGGCGACGGCAAACCCGATGTCGATGATGGGCAGTTGCGCATGTTGGCCCACGATGTCTTGCAAGCGCTCAAGGAGATTCCAAATACCGGGAGTAGCTTTATTGTCGGTGGACGCGCCGAGCAGGTACGGGTCGAAGTCATCCCCGAGCGCCTCTCTGGCCACCAGATCAGCCTCGACCAGATCGCCCAGACCATCCAGACCGCCAACGCCGAACAGGTTGCCGGAGGAATTGAGGCGGGTGATGCCCACTTCTCGGTAGTAACCGGCTCCTTTCTGCGCACGGTAGAAGACATCTCCCGCCTGGTGGTCGGCACCCACCAAGGCGCTCCGGTCTATATTCACGACGTAGCACGCGTCGTCCAGGGGCCGGAAGATGCCCACCAGTTTGTTGCCTACTACACCGGCCCGGCAGGCCCTCCTGAACTACGCGCCGATGCCGCACCCGCAGTCACCATCGCCATCGCCAAGAAACCAGGCACCAACGGCGTCACCGTCGCCAATGCCATCTTGGATCGGGTTGAATCGCTACAAAGGACACGAATCCCCTCCAATGTTGAGGTAAGCATCACCCGCAACTACGGGGAGACCGCCAACGACAAGGTCTCCGAGCTGATCTTTAAGCTCTTTATCGCCACTGGCTTCGTCTTCCTGCTGGTACTCGCCGCCTTTCGCGCCTTCCGCCCGGCGATTGTCGTGGTACTGGTAATCCCGGTGGTACTCCTCTTCACTATTTTTACCGCCTATATCGCCGGTTATACCATCGACCGCGTCAGCCTCTTCGCGCTCATCTTCTCCATCGGCATTCTCGTTGATGATGCCATTGTCGTCGTTGAAAATATCTACCGACGCTGGCTGGAGGAGGGGCGCACCGACGTGGAGACTGCCGTTGACGCAGTGCGCGAGGTGGGTAATCCCACCATTCTCGCCACCTTCACCGTCATCGGCGCACTCCTGCCCATGGGTTTTGTCTCTGGAATGATGGGGCCCTATATGGAGCCGATCCCCGCCCTCGGCTCGGTGGCGATGTTGGTCTCCCTGTTTGCCGCCTTCGTCTTCACCCCCTGGCTCTCAATCTCCCCCTGGCTGCGCCCCAGCATGACCTACCTGCAGGATGCCGAAAAGCGCGAACATGAAGGGGCCGAACGGATGGAGGCGTGGTACCGCAAGATTCTCACCCCAATGATCGAAAGCCCAGCCAAAGCAAGGCTATTCAATCTGGTGATGTGGGGTACCTTCCTGCTGATGTGTTCAATGTTCTACTTCCAGTTGGTCGCGGTAAAGATGCTGCCGCTTGACAACAAACCGGAGTTCTCGGTAGTCCTCGACATGCCCGAGGGGAGTGCGCTACCGGTCACCGTCAACACCGCCCACCAGATCGCTGAACGACTGCGCAATAACATCCCCGAGATTACCGCCGTTCAAGTCTACGCCGGGACGGCCAAGCCCTTTGACTTCAACGGCATGGTGCGCCACTACTACCTACGCGAACAGCCCTGGGAAGCAGAGATTCAGGTGCAGTTGCTGCACAAGCGGGATCGCAAGCGCAGCAGCCACGAAATTGCGGTCGATGCCCGTAAAATGCTACAAGACATTGTGCAGCGGGCGGGAGCCACCATTGCCGTAGTAGAGATGCCGCCCGGCCCGCCGGTATTGCAATCGGTGGTTGCCGAAGTCCACGGCCCGGATGCCGAAACCCGCCGCCAAGTAGCCCAGGATCTCACCGAAATCTTCAAGCAAGCGGAGAGCTTGCGCGACGTGGATAACTACCTGCGCGGCTCCTTCGACTACTGGCGCTTCAAGGTCGATACCGAAAAAGCGGTACGCCGTGGAATCTCCGTTGATGTCATTAATCGTAACCTCGCCATGGCCCTCGGCGGGGTGCCGCTAGGGGATGTGAAGCAGCGTGCCGGCCACGAACCGGTCAATATCTTGATGCAGGTACCACTTGCCGAACGCGCCCAGATCACCCGTTTGGGCGACCTTCCGATTATGGCGCAAAATGGTGCGATGGTTCCCCTGCGTGAACTCGGACACTTCGAGCGCCTGCAAGAGGAGGAGGTGATCTACCACAAGGATCTGCGACCGATTGAGTACGTCGTAGCTGAGGTCGGAGGACGCTTGGCGGCCCCAGTCTACGGCATGTTTCAGGTACAAAACTTGGTGCGCGAACAGAACTACACCGCCCCTGACGGCATTGCTCTAGGCGAAGGAGGAATGTTTGGCGATGCCTTCTACTGGTTCTCGCCACCGCCCTTTGACGGCGGCACCGCGATTGAGTGGACTGGCGAATGGACGGTCACCTTCGAGACCTTTCGTGACATGGGTGGAGCTTTCATCGTCGCCCTGGTACTGATCTATATGTTAGTAGTCTGGGAGTTTGGTAACTTCCGCATCCCAGCGCTTATTATGGCCCCAATCCCGCTCACCCTGCTTGGGATTATTCCCGCCCACATGTTCGCCTTCCACATGGGCTGGGGCGGGGAGTTCACCGCCACCTCCATGATCGGCTGGATCGCCTTGGCCGGTATCATTGTGCGCAACTCAATTTTGTTGGTTGACTTCTCGATCCATGAGATCCAACGCGGCATTCCGGTTGCCGAAGCGGTGATCCGCTCCTGCAAAGTGCGCACCCGCCCCATCGTAATCACCGCGCTGGCGCTGGTGTGTGGCTCCAGCGTGATCTTTTTCGACCCAATTTTTCAGGGAATGGCCATCTCCCTCGCCTCTGGAGTCATTGTCTCCACCCTGCTGACCCTCATTGTGATCCCGCTGGGCTGCATCAAGGCCTCCAAATCCCTCTATGAGGTCGCTGCCATCGGAGCCGGCCCCGGCTTCACCATCCCGGATGAGCAGACCCCACCACCACCTGCCGCCGCTGCTCCGACACACACCACCCGAGGCAGCAGTGGTCGTTCAGCGGGCCTGCTAATGACCCTCTGGGGGGCGATCTTCGCCCTATTCAGCTTCCTCTTCTACGCCATTCGCGGCATCATCCGGCTACTGATGCAGGCCTTCAACCGCAAAGGGCCACCCAATCCGCCGCCATCTGGCGGTGCTGGCGGCAGCGAAAAGGGCGGTAGCGGCGGCGGTAGCGGCAGTGATGGCGGTACACCAGGTGCAGCCGCCAGCGACAGCCCAGCGGCGACCACTGGCGATGCTCCGCCGCCACCACCAGCGGCCCAGGGTAGAGCGGCCCCGGCCAGCGAGCCGGTCACCACTCCCCCCCCTGCGCCCGTGCCACCACCGCCGGTTGAAGAGAGTCCGCCGAGCAGTGCAGTCACTGCGCCCGCACCACCACCGCCGGTTGAAGAGAGTCCACCGAGCAGTGCAGCCCCTGCGCCCGCCCCACCACCTCCGATTGAGGAGGAGAGTCCGCCGAGCAGCAGTGCAGCCCCTGCGCCCGCACCACCATTAAAGAGCAGCGACGGACAAACCGCAACCGTCGAGCCGGAGGAGGGGACATCACCACCAAGCGACAAGCCGAAGGAGAGCGGAACCGAGGAGAGCGAGAGCAGCGGAGCATCACACCGTCGCGGCATTCGCCTGAAAAAAAATCAGGATGATGACTTTCAACTATAGCGCTCGACTATGTATCGGCAGCGCTCTCCTGCTTATGCTCTTTAGCAGCGCTCCGCTGATCGCTTGGGAGAGTAGCGGCGGATGGGGTGGCTACGCCCCCCCGGGCGAAGCCGATCCCCGACTCCACGGTTGGCGCACCCAGCCGAGCGGCCTTTTGCCCCCAAGTGGAGGGGATCGCTGGCGACCAAGCGGCGCAGAGTCCCCCCACGGCTACTCGGATCGTGACCCCTACGACCCCACCAGCGGCACCACCCGCCCACCACAACCACAGTGGCAACCGCAACACCGCGAAACGCAGCACGGCAGAGACAATGAGTTGATTGGCGGCTACCGCTTTCGTCGGCTACCGCAAGCGCATGAACCCCAATCGCAGGGAGAGTTTCACTTTCGCCCCGACCACCGAATCGAAGATGCCGCTGCCCCCCCACGCTCCGCCAACGACTGGCAGGAGAACTGGTCAAACGGCTGGAGCGGCCCCCCCCCGACCTTTCGACCACAGCAACAGCGGCACAGCGAACGCCCGCCAGTGACCCGCAGTCAAGGCACCCTACCCCCGCCACTCCCCACCAGCGAGTGGCCGATCCCAGAGCGACGAGAGGGGGAGCGCTGGTCGCCAGGAAGTGACGAAAGCTTTTATCCCTTCACTTGGGATGAACCAAGGAGACCATGAGGAAAAAGGGCGACCACCGCAGCAGCCGGTTCCGCATTCGGTCGGGCAACTACCTGTTCCCCCTCCTGTACGGAGTCTCTCTAGTGGTAACGGCGGCCCCGCCGCCCTTCTCCGCCACCCTCTACCAACGCTCCCCCCACGGCGTGGTTCAAGAAGGGCGGCTGTATGTCGATCACGGACGAACACGCAGCGAAGGAGAGATCAACGGAGAGCGCCAGATTCAGATCATTGACCGCGACAACGCTCGCCACTGGCAACTCTTTCCCCGCCAGCGCAGTTACCAAGAGCGGCACTTAAGCAGACCCGTCAACGCCCCCGACGAACACAATCCCTGCAAGGATCTACACGCCGCCCACTGCCAACGACTTGGTGAGGAGTCGCTCAACGGGGTGTTAGCGATTGCGTGGCAGATGACCCTTTTGCAAGCGGGCAAGACCCTGCATCTCCGCCACTGGATTGACCCGCAGCGCGGTCTCCTGTTACGCTCTGAAAGCTCCAGCGGCGAACGTAGCGAGATGAAGCTGGTTGCCGCCGACGAACAGTTGGCCGGACGGCGAGTCGAACGCTGGGAACTCATCCTTTGGAGCGACCGGGAGCAGCACCTGCAGCGCTCCATACAGTGGTACGACCCCCAGTTACAACTGGTGATTCGTGAAGAGCTGCCGGGAGGATATCTGCGCGAACTACGGAATATCCAGATCGCCGAGCAGCCACCGGAACTTTTTACCCCACCGAGCGGCTGGCAACGACTGCCACCGACAGCGAGTCCGCAGCCGGACGGACTGCAAAACAATGCGAGGTAAGCGAAATGATCACGGTCGTTGGTAGTCTCAAAGGGGGATCGGGCAAAAGCACGGTCACCTTTAACCTTGCCGTATGGTTAATGATGGCCGAAGTACGCCTTCGGCTGCTCGACCTCGACCCACAGGCAACGCTACGCGATGTCATTGAAATTCGCGACGAAGAGCGGGTCAAACCGAAACTTACCGTCGAGACCCGCGAAGCACTCGAAGACCCCACCCTACGAGAGGCCGATGAGGTACTCATCGACATCGGCACCGCCGATATCGAGGCGATGAAAAAGGCCATCACCCTCGCCGACCGCATCCTAGTACCCGTCCCACCAAGCCAAGCCGACATCTGGTCTACCCAGCGCTTCGTGCGCTTAGTGCATGGCCTCACCAGTAAACAGGAACATCGCCCAGAGATTATCGGCTTCATCAACCGCGCCGACACCCACCACGCAGTGCGTGAGACCTACGAAGCAGCCGTCGCCCTTGTCGCCCTCTCGGGGTTGCGCTACATTAAGAGTCGCCTCGGACAGCGCACCATGTTTCGCCGCTCCTTCAGTGAAGGGAGGGCCGTCTTCGAAATGAAACCGGTGACCAAAGGGAGCAGCGAATTCCACCGCCTATGCGCCAACCTCTACCCCCACCTGATTAGCTAAAAAGCGATCCGCCAGGCAACCGAGAGGCAGCGCAGCGAGCGTGAACGGTCGTGATCGTTCTGTTGTCCACTGCACAACGGGTAACCCCCTTACTCACCCACAACAGCAGGCTGTAACAGCGTATGACGGCAAGTGACAAACCCCAGCACACCCCAAACGGCAGGCCAGAACTCTCCAGCAGCGACCTAGCAGCGGCCTACTCCATGGATCGCCTCTCCGTCGCCTTCGAGACCAGCGCCCGCCGCTGGGAGCTGATCGTATACCCATCACTCTTCGCCTTTATCATTCTTGCTGCCTACGGATTCTATCTAGTTTTCAGCCTAGCAAAAGATGTCCACTACCTAGCGATCAGCGTAGACTCCAACATGACAGTACTCGCCAGCAACATGCAGTCAATGGCCGACAACATGGGCCACCTGACCCACAACATCCGCAGCATCAGCGGCAGCGTAGAGAGCATCTCGTACCAAGTCAGCCACCTTGAGCCAATTAAAAATAACATGGAAAATCTCGACGAGTCGGTACGCGCAATGACCCGCACCACCCACAACATGCAGAGCGACTTTGCCACCCTCAACTACAACGTCTCGCGCCCGATGTCCTTCATGAACAGCTTCATGCCCTGGTAACACCTTGGTAACACCCCGCACTCCTCTAGGTCGTATCGCATGGTAAAGCGCACCAACGAACAGGGCGGCTGGCTGCACATCTCCAAACTGCTACGCGAACTGGCCAAGCGGGGCATGCTGGAGCGCAGCGAGGCGAACGACCTCAACCGCCTCTATCAAGCACGCGGTGAAGAAGACTTTGAAATTCACCCGATTATCTGGCTCTCCGGCAAGCACCTCAAATCTTCCCGCCCCCCCTACGAAGAGCTGAGCAGCGAACGCCTCACCCAACTGCTCGCCGAAATCTCCGGACTCCCCTACCTACGCATCGACCCGCTCAAGATCGACGTTGATGCCGTCACCGGAGTCCTCTCCAAAGCCTACGCCGTGCGCTACCGCATTCTCCCGGTCGATGTAACCGCCAGCGATGTCGTCTTCGCCACTGCCGAACCCTTTAATAGCGAATGGATTGCAGAGCTAGGCGGCGTGCTACGGCGCACGATCCACTGTGTCGTCGCCAACCCGCTCGACATCGCCCGCTATCAAGAAGAGTTTTTCGGCATTAGCCACTCGCTACGCAACGCCCGCAAAGGGGTCAGCAGCTCACCAAACGCCATCAACAACGTCGAAGCCCTCGTCGAGCTAGGGCGCAGCGGCAAGCTCGATGCCAACGACCGCCACATCGTCAGCATTGTAGACTGGGTCTTGCAGTACGCCTTTGACCAGCGTGCCAGCGACATCCACATCGAACCGCGCCGCGAAGAGGGACAGATCCGCTTCCGCATTGATGGCGACCTGCATGTCGTCTATGAGATGCCCACCACTATTTTGATCGCCATTATCAGCCGCATTAAATCGCTAGGGCGGATGGATGTGGTCGATAAGCGAAGGCCCCAAGATGGACGGGTTAAAACCAAAACCCCTAATGGCAAAGAGGTCGAGCTGCGCCTCTCCACCATGCCCACCGCCTTCGGTGAAAAGCTGGTGATGCGCATCTTTGACCCCCAGGTGCTGGTCAGCGACCTTGGCGAACTCGGCTTCTCTGCCCGCGACAACGAGCAGTGGCAAGAGATGATCCGCAAAACACACGGAATTATTTTGGTAACCGGTCCCACCGGCTCAGGCAAAACCACCACCCTCTACTCCACCCTCAAGTCGCTCTACCGCCCCGAGCGCAACCTCTGCACCATTGAAGACCCCATTGAAATGGTCGAGCCGGAGTTTAACCAGATGCAGGTGAATCACAACATCGGCGTCGATTTTGCCAGCGGCATTCGCACCCTGCTGCGTCAAGACCCCGATATTATCATGGTCGGTGAGATTCGCGACCTGGAGACCGCCGAAATGGCGATTCAATCGGCCCTCACCGGCCACCTGGTACTCTCCACCCTGCACACCAACGATGCCGCTTCCGCGATCACCCGGCTGATGGACATTGGTGTCCCCCCCTACCTGATCAACGCCACCCTCATCGGTGTCGTCGCCCAGCGGCTAGTGCGCAAGCTCTGCATCCACTGCAAAGAGCCGGTTGCCATTGACGATCTCACCTGGCACGCCCTCAGCCACCCCTGGCCGCTGGAGCGCCCGCAGCAGGTCTACCGCAGCAGCGGCTGCCTGGAGTGCCGCAAAACGGGCTTTCTCGGACGCATCGGCATCTATGAAATCCTGCGCATCACCCCCAAAATACGCGCACTCATTAAGCAGGAGGTCGATGTGGACAAGATTCGCGAAATTGCCCTGCAACAGGGGATGGAACCACTACGCATTAGCGGTGTCCATAAAGTTCGCCTCGGCCTCACCACCCCCGCCGAGATCCTGCGCGTCGCCCCGGCCCATGATGAGTTGTAACCCCTTCTTTAACCCTAACCTGAGAGA
This sequence comes from Gammaproteobacteria bacterium, assembly GCA_007135625.1. Taxonomy (GTDB): domain Bacteria; phylum Pseudomonadota; class Gammaproteobacteria; order Chromatiales; family Chromatiaceae; genus SLIM01. Next base: position 2,697 of record SLIM01000001.1, on the reverse strand, counting down.
ATGATCTGCGATGGAACTATCTGGAAGAATCCTTCAAGTCCTCCCCGAAAAAAATGGTGAATCGGCGCGTGGCCCGTGGCGCAAACAGGAGTATATTTTAGAGACCCAAGGTCAATACCCCAAAACCGTCTGCTTCATGGTCTGGGGCGACCGCATCGACGAAATGGGGATTCACGAGGGGCAGGAGCTGACCGTCGCCATCGACCTGGAGAGCCGCGAGTTTAACGGGCGTTGGTATACCGATGTCAAAGCGTGGCGCGTCACCCCACAGGGGGCCGACGCAGCCCCACCGTCGCATGGGGGAACAGGCAACGAACCCCCACCCCACAGCGAAGAGGATATCCCCTTCTAGGCGATTGACCGAGGATTTTGCGAGCGCACCATGTTGGAACAGATCACCCTGAAGAACTTTGGCCCACTGCGTGAGGTGACATGGGGTCGCCTAGGCCAGATCAATTTGGTGATCGGTTCCAATGGTAGCGGTAAAACGTTTTTGCTAAAGGCTTTGTACAGCGCTATGCGCACCCTGGAGAGCTACCGCCGAGGTGACGATCCGCGTAGCGAGGCAGAGATTCTTGCAGCAAAGCTCTACTGGACTTTTCAGCCGGAGAAGATTGGCGACCTTGTGACCAAGGGGAGTAGCGACCCGTTGCAGTGCGAACTCTGGCTGGATGCAAAGCGCTTTTACTATAGCTTTGGAAAAGATACCAGCAAGCAGATCATGGATCTCAGTAACCAAGTCGCAGTACGCAGTGACCACTCGATCTTTTTGCCCGCAAAAGAGGTGCTTTCGCTGCAAGGGGTGATCCTCAAGTCAAGAGAGCAGGATGCCGCTTTTGGCTTCGACGACACCTATCTCGACCTGGCCCGGGCGCTACGGATCCCACCCACTAAAGGTAATAACTACAAAGAGTTTGCGCAGTCACGCCGCAGCCTGGAACAGATTATCGGTGGCCGGATGGAGTACGACACGCAGCGAGGGCGCTGGCAGTTTCGCTGTGGTCAGCAAAAGTTCGCTATTGGCCTGACCTCGGAGGGGATCAAAAAGATTGGCATCCTGGATACCTTGTTAGGTAACCGTTATCTGACCCCCGGTTCGATCCTCTTCATTGATGAACCGGAGTCGGCCCTGCACCCTAAAGCGATTTCCGAACTCCTGGATATTCTTGCGCTACTCGCCGAGCGCGGGATTCAGCTCTTCCTCGCTAGCCACTCCTATTTTGTGGTGAAAAAGCTCTTTTTGGTGGCGCAGAAGCGAGATCTCTCCATCCCCATCCTCTCTGAAATGGAAGATGGGGAGTGGCAAGCTGCCGACTTGCGTGACGGTATGCCCTCCAACCCGATCATTGACGAATCTATTCGCCTCATCCCCAACCGCCGTTACGGTACTGAATGATACCCTAGCCCGCGAATACAATTTGATTTGCTAAAAAAATTGTCTCGCCATCACGCCGCCCCCTGAGAGATACTGCTAATGAACCCCAATCACCGCCTCGCACGGCTCCTGCTCATCACCCTCTGCGGCTGGATAACACCGCTCTCAGCCCTGCAACTAGAGCTGAAAAACGGCACCCAGCTAGAGATCGAGAACTTCGGCAGCGGGCCGGATCGTCTGCTCTGGCTCCCCTGGGAGTACGGCCTACACGGGCCAGAACAGCAGCTCGCGAGAGACCTCGCCGCCCACGGCATCGAAGTCTGGCTACTCGACCTGCACAGCAACTACTTCATCGCACCGGGACGTAGCAGCCTCAACGCCATCCCGGTTGACGACCTCACCGCCCTTATCGCCCAGGCCCACCCCGAAGCGGGACGGCTCTACCTCCTCGCCAGCAGCCGCGCCGCCGCCCTCACCCTCACCGCCGCCCGCCACTGGCAGCAGCAGCGCGACCCCAACGCCACCCCGCTAGGCGGAGCGATTCTCTTCCATCCCAACCTCCTCACCGACGCAGAGAACGGAGAGGAGTACCTCCCGATCACCCGCGCAACCAACCTGCCGCTGCTCATTCTGCAACCCGGCAACTCCGCCAAAGTGTGGCAACTCCCGACCCTCGCCGACCAGTTGCAACAGGGCGGCTCCGACCTCTACCTACGGCTCCTCCCACAAGTCAGCGACGGTTTTGAACTGCGCGACGACCCGACCGAAATCGAACAGCAACTGCGCCCCCGCCTCGCCGCCATCCTCTACCACTCCCTGCGCCTGCTCGACAGTTACAACCAGCAGCCGCGCCCACCCGCCGCCGAGACGGTCGAACTGGCCGCGCCGCAGTGGCACGGGGTAACCAGCGACGGACTGCAACCCCATCGCGGCGACCCGCTCCCGCCGCCGCTAGAGCTACCCGACCGCCACGGCGTACCGCAGCGGCTCGACGACTATCGCGGCCAAGTGGTTCTGGTCAACTTCTGGGCCACCTGGTGCCCCCCTTGCGTCGCCGAGATCCCCTCTATGGGGCGACTACAAAACAAGCTACAAGGCGAGGGTTTTAGCATCCTTGCGGTCAACACCGGCGAAACTCCCGAGCAGATCGAAGCCTTTTTGCAGCAACACCCCGCCCACTTTCCGGTACTCCTCGACCCCCACGGCGAGAGCACCGCCCCGTGGCGAGTTCACGCCTTCCCGTTAAGCTATCTGATCGACCGCCACGGGCAGATTCGCTACGCCTACTACGGTGCTTTGGAGTGGGATGCCCCCGAAGTGGT
>SLIM01000018.1 GCA_007135625.1 Gammaproteobacteria bacterium | reverse complement strand
CTAGGATCTAGAATCTAGAGTCTGAAACCTAGAATCTAAAAAAACCCATGAAGACTGAAGAGCCTCGTCCTGGTCGCCCAGGCCATCCTGTCGCCTGCTACCTCCTCGCCACCCGTCCCCCTTTTCTGCTAGTCACGCTAATCGCCGTGGGTATCGGGATCGCTACCGCTTACCACAGTGCCGAGTCGCTGCACCCGCTTGCTGCGTTCCTCACTCTTCTTGGTGCGCTGCTGGCCCATGCCGGGGCCAATGTGCTGAATGATTACTACGACGCACTCAGTGGCTGTGATGACCACAACCATGAGCGTCTCTACCCCTTCACTGGCGGTAGCCGTTTTATCCAAAACGGTCTCCTCACCCCGCGTCAGACCCTCCGCTTCGGTCTCCTGCTGCTGCTCGCCACCGCCCTGATTGGACTCGCCCTGCTTCCCTACGCCGGTCCGCTCCTCCTCGCCCTTGGCTGCACCGGACTGCTGCTCGGCTGGGCCTACTCCGCCCCACCCCTAGCCCTCAACAGCCGGGGACTCGGCGAACTCACCATCGCCATCGCCTTCGGCCCACTTCTCGTCGTCGGTAGCGACCTGGTGCAGCGCGGCACCCTCCATCCACTTCCCCTCTACGCCTCCCTCGCCTACGGACTGCTCACCGCCGCACTGCTCTATATCAACCAGTTTCCTGACCGCCGCGCCGATGCCCTGAGCGGCAAACACCACTGGGTGGTGCGCCTCGGTCCGCACCGCGCCCGCTGGGGCTACCTGCTGCTCACGCTCCTCGCCAACCTGATTCTACTCCTTTTGGTTGCCACCCAACAGCTTCCCGCGCTCGCCCTGCTCGCCCTCCTCTCCCTTCCGCTTAGCCTCCTCGCCGCTCGCGACCTGCTTCAGTACGCCGACCAGCCCGCCCATCTATGCCGTGCTATCCCGCTTACCATCCTCGCCCTCAGCAGCCACGGAGTGCTGCTGATCTTGGCCTTGAGTGTGGGGGGTTGAGCAGCAGCAAGTACTGACAGGAGAGAGCGCCGAGTACGAAGGGGAGATGAGGCGGGCCTTGATCATAGTTCTGGCCACCTTGACCGCTCACAGCGAAAGTCCCGCCGTAAGTGGCTGAGTCCTTGGGGTGAAATGCCCCGCTTGACGCTCTCCGATCAAGATATTGACCGGAAGGATGGCCAAGGCCGCACCTATAGCCTTGTACCTAGAACCTAGAATCTCATAAATCTTCACAAACCGGTAGAGTAAAGCAGAAGCTAACGCCGCCATGCTCATGGGTTTCAACGTAGAGCCGTCCCCGGTGGGCCTCGATGATGCCGTGGCTGATCGAAAGGCCGAGACCCATGCCCTTGGGTTTGGTTGTGGTAAAGGGGGTGAAGAGGCGTTCGCGCACCTCGGTGCTAGGTCCGGGGCCGCTGTCGCTAACCCGTACTAGCAGGGTTTGGGGCTCATGGTGGGCGCTGGTGATGAGGAGTTGACGGGGTTGACCGTGGGGGAGTTCGACCATCGATTCGATGGCGTTGCGACAGAGGTTAAGAAGCACCTGCTCGATCTGAATGCGCTGGGCGGCGATGGGGGGCAGGTTGCCGCCGGGTTGAATGCGAATCGCGACCCCCGCCTTACGCGCCTCTGGCTCCAGCAGCGGAAGCAACCCTTTGATCAGCGCATTGAGGTCGAGGTGAGTCGATTCCGGCTCCTCTTTACGCGCCATGCGGCGCAGTTGGCGGATAATCGCGGCGGCCCGCTCCGCTTGCTCGGCGATGCGTCCCAGCACCTTCTCCAGTTTGGCGCGATTCTCGTGCGGGGTGTGGAGGAGCCGAATACAGGCCTGGGCGTTGGTGACAATTGCTGCGAGTGGTTGGTTGAGTTCGTGGGCAATGCCGGAGGTCATTTCGCCCATGGTGCTGAGGCGGGCCATGTGGGCCAGCTCCGCCTGGTGCTGGCGGGCCGCTTCGGTCGCCTGTAGGCGGGCGCTAAGGTCGCGAAAGACCACTACCGCGCCCTGCTCCGACGGTTCGTCGCCGCGAATCGGGGTGGAGCTGTACTCGACCGGAATCGGGCTGCCATCGCGTCGCCAGAAGATATCCTGTTCGATGAAGATGGCGCGGTTGCTGCTGGAGGTGTGGTAGATTGGGCACTCCTCCGAGGGGTGGGGGGTGCCGTCGGCGCGGGTGTGGTGCAGCAGTTGATGGGCGTTGTGGCCGATCAGCTCGCTGCTGCTCCAGCCGGTCAGTTGCTCCATGGCGTGGTTGACGAAGGTGGTGCGCCCCTCTAGGTCAACCCCGTAGATGCCGTCTGCAACCGAGTTGAGGATCAGCTCATGGCGGTGTTGCAGATTCTGTTGGGAGCGGCTTAGTTGGCGGCTCTTGCGAATCGCACGTAACAGGAGAAAGAGGATCAGCAGCAACAGACCGCTGCCCAAGAGCAGTAGATACCCGTATCGGAAGAGGGAGTCGCGTAGGGGGATGACCGCGAAGCGGTAGCCGGGAATCTCGGTACTGAGGGAGCTGGGAATCTCGGCGCTAAGGGAGCTGGGAATCTCGGCGCTAAGGGAGCTGGGAATCTCGGCGCTGAGGGAGTCGGGGATCTCGGCGCTGAGGGAGCCGGGGATCTCGGCGCTGAGGGAGCCGGGGATCTCAGTACTGAGGGAGTCGGCGGTCGGTTGCCACGGCGGCAGGGTGAGGGTCGGGGTACACTCGTCGAGTACTTCAATGCGCAGAGGGGTTTCTGCGACTGCGTTCTGCCAGCCCAGCAGCAGCAGAAAGAGGAGGGCGACTGTTGCGAGTCGCCTTGGCGCGGGGGAGATGCGGCTGGCTCCGTCTGCTGGTTTAGCCCCGAGTTACCGGGTTGCGGCGACCGATCCAGTCGGTGATGCCGCGCTCGACATTATAGACTTTTTGAAAACCGAGATCTTCCACCAGGATGCGAGAGACCGTGGTGGTGCGGTTGCCGGTGCGGCAGATTAGCGCGACCGGTTGCGCAGGGTCGTTGACGACACCTTGCAGTTGCTCGAAGAAGCGGGGGTTGACCCGCCCATTGGAGTCGAAAAAGGTGATGGTGTGACTGCCTGGGACGATGCCGGTCTCGCGCCACTCGCCGGGAGTGCGGATGTCGATAACTGGGATTCCTTGATCGATTAGTTGCTGTAGCTCAACGCTCGATACGTTGTCGTAGGGGAGATCAACGCAGCCACTGGCGAGGAGGGCGAGGAGTGCGACGGCTGTCCAGCGAAGGGGGGTGCGGGGTTTTGGTGTCATGGTATGTACTTGCCTTTTTAAGTCATTGCCGCAGGCCAGGAAGATGCGGGAGGCGCTGCTGCCTGCTGCCGAGAATCACGCCTGCGCCTCTTTTCTGCCTGCTGTTTCCAGTTCTTTCTCTTCCGTGGTAACGACCTCCTCTGCCGCACTCCGGGTCTGCGCGGCGGGGCGGGAGGCCAGCCGTTCGTCAATAAGGTTTTTGATGACGATGAGCAGTCCCAAGCCGATAAAGGCACCTGGGGGAAGAATGGCGAGGAGTAGCCCTTGATACCCCTCCCCGAGGGAGAGAGTCCATCCTCTGGCGGTTTCGCCGAACATGAGATGGGCTTGGGCGAAGAGAGTTCCCGAGCCGATCAGCTCGCGCATCGCCCCGAGGGCAACGAGGGCGAGGGTGAAGCCGATCCCCATCGCCACACCATCTACGACGGCCAGACGCAGGTTCTGTTTGGAGGCGAAGGCTTCGGCACGGCCAATGATTGCGCAGTTGGTGACGATCAGCGGGATAAAGATACCGAGTACCTTGTAGAGATCGTAGAACCAGGCGTACATGCTCAGTTCAACGGCGGTGACGAAGGAGGCGATGACAAGAACGAAGATCGGCAGCCGCACCTCGGGGCGGACCCAGTTGCGAATGAGTGAGACGCTGGCATTGGAGAGAATCAGTACCACGGTGGTGGCGAGGCCGAGACCGAGTCCGTTAATCGCGGTGTTGGTTACCGCGAGCAGTGGACAGAGGCCGAGCAGCGCGACCAGAGCTTGGTTGTTGCTCCATAACCCATCCTTAACCAGTTTGCTATAGCTGGGGGTCATCGTCATTGTCCGACTCCTGCGACTCCTGCGACTCTTGGGTGGATGGGGTCTCCGTGGCGAGGTCGCCGGGGGGGATTCTCTCCTCCGCTGCGCTTTCCGCATCCAGCGCGTGCTGTGATGCTTGGGACTCCTGGGGTTCTTGTGTCTCTGGGGAGAGTGCAACGTTTGGCTCGGGTGTCGCTGCCGCTGCTGGTGACACGGTCGCCGCTGCTGGTGGTGATGCTGGTGTTACCTCCTCGGAGAGTGGGGGGAAGAGGTCGGCGGCGTGATGGCGGTGGTAGAGGAGGGTCTTTTTGACCGCCTTAACAATGGCGCGGGGGGTGATGGTGGCCCCGGTGAACTGGTCAAACAGACCGCCGTCGCGCTGTACCCGCCATAGCGCCTCGGGGGGGTTGTCCAGCGAGCGGCCATTGAAACTGAGAATCCAGTTGCTCTTCTCCAGCTCCATCTTGTCGCCGAGACCGGGGGTCTCTTTGTGGGAGAGTACACGTACCCCGCTTAGGGTACCGTCGTAGAGTACCGCGACCAGCAGCCGGATCGGTCCGGCGTAGCCGTCGGGAACCACCGGGGTGTAGATCGCTACCACTGGCTCCCCTTTTCGTCGTCCCAGATAGACCAAGGTCTCTGGCTGGCCGAAGATCTCTGCATTGAAGAGCGTTCGGGTCTCCTGGGTGAGGTCGTTGTCGATCAGCGTGTAGGGGGCGATCTGGTGAAGGTGGCGCAGCAGCGCCTGGCGCTCGTTGGCGGCGATGCGCTCGGCGGTGGTGTGGTGGGTGACCGCAACCAGAGTGGTGCCGATAATCGCAAACAGGGTCAGTGCTGCGCCGGCGAGTAGGATCGGGTGTCGTAGGTGAATCACAATTCCCCCTTGCGTTGATGGCCAAAGACTCGCGGCTGGGTGTAGTGGTCGATGGTGGGGGCGGCCATGTTGAGCAGCAACACGGCAAAGGCGACGGCATCGGGATAGCCCCCCCAGGTGCGGATGACGTAGATCAGCATTCCGATGCTGGCCCCAAAGAGCAGTTGGCCGCGTTTCGTGGTGCAGGCGGTAACCGGGTCGGTGGCAATGAAAAAGGCCCCAAGGATGGTGGCACCGGTGAAGAGGTGAAACGTCCCGGAGGGGTAGAGGTCGGGGTCGATGAGGTGAAACAGGGTGGCGAGCAGAAAGAGGGAGCCGAGCATCGAGAGGGGGATATACCAACGGATGACCCGTTTGTAGAGCAGCAGCAGACCGCCGAGCAGAAACCAGAGACCGACCCACTCCCAGCCGCGCCCCCCCAGACCACCCCAGAGCGGACCCTGCTGGATCTCGCTAAAGGTCTGTTTTAGTTCCAGCTCACTGCGCACCAGGTCTTGCGGGGTTGCCATGGTGATCGCATCCCAGCTCAGACCGGCGGGCAGGGTGCCGAAAAAGATGATGCGCAGGGTATCCAGTAAGGTGAGTGGGTTCTCCTGAATCACCGAGGGGGGGATCCAAGCGGTCATCTCCACCGGATAGGAGATGAGCAGGAAGACGTAACCGGCCATGGCTGGGTTAAAGGCGTTGTAGCCGAGTCCGCCATAGACCTGTTTGACCAGCAAGATCGCGAAGGCGCTGCCCAAGACGGTCATCCACCAAGGGAGTAACGGGGGAACGGAGATGGCGAGCAGTACCGCCGTGACCAGGGCGCTGAGGTCACCCAGCACCGGCCCCACCGGGCGCTTGCGCAGGTGCATCACCCACGCCTCGCAGGCGAGGACGGTGGCGCTGGCGAGGGCGATATTAATCACTACCCCCCAGCCGAAGTAAAACCACATCGCACCAATTCCGGGGAGCAGGGCGAGGAGTACCCAACCCATAGTCTGGTTGACCCGATAGAGGCGGGCGGTGTAGGGGGAGGTGCGGGTTGGAAACTGCATCGGATTATGGCTTCTCTGCGGGTGCTGGTGGGGAGCCGCTGCTGGCCTGTCGCCGCCGCTCGGCGGCTGCGATCTGGCGCTGCTGAAAATCTTTTAATGCTTCGGTATTTTGCGGGGTGACCCCTTGGGCCGCCAGACGCGCCCGTTTCTCTGCCGCTCGCTGGCGTGCTGCCGCAATCGCCGCCTGTTTAGGGTCGCTCTGGTTGACCTGCTGATTGGCGGCGATGCGCTCTTGGGCGGCGGCCTTTTTGGCGGCTAAACGGGCCTGCTTCTCCGCCTCCAGCCGTTGCAGCCGCTCCTCGCGGGCCATGCTACGCTGCTGCGCCCGCTCATTGCGTCGCGCCTCAGCGGCGCGTTCGCGCAGGTCGGCCTTGGCGAAGCGAAAGTACTGCACCAGCGGGATGTGGGAGGGGCAGACGTGGGCGCAGCAGCCGCACTCAATGCAGTCGAGGAGGTTGTATGCTTGGCTCTTTTCTGGGTTTTTGGCGCGAATATGCCAGTACATCTGCTGCGGTAGCAGCCACATCGGGCAGACCTCGGCACACCGCCCGCAGCGAATACAGGGGAGGGCTGGCCCTGGGTCGGGGAGTTCGGCGGCACTTGGCACGAGGATCGAGTTAGCCGCCTTGGTGATCGGGATCTGGTCGTGGGCGAGGGTGAAGCCCATCATCGGGCCGCCGAGGATCATGCGGTTGGCCAGCGGGGTGTAGCCGCCTACCTGGGGGATGAGGTCGGCGATGAGGGTGCCGATGCGCACCCGCAGGTTCTGCGGGGCGACGACCCCTGCGCCGCTAAGGGTGACGATGCGCTCAATTTGCGGTCGCCCCTCAAAAATGGCATCACCCACCGCCGCCGCCGTGCCGACGTTATGGCAGACGCAGCCGATGTCGGCGGGAATCTTGCCGCTCGGCACCTCCAGCCCGGTCAAAATATAGATTAACTGCTTTTCGCCGCCACTCGGGTAGCGGGTCGGAATCACCACCACCTCGGTGTGCGGCAGCCCCTGCTCGGCAACCGCCGCCTGCATTGCCGCAGCGGCCTCCGGTTTGTTATCCTCAATCCCGATCAGGCAGCGCTCGGCGCGGAGCAGATGGAGCATCACCCCGATACCGCGCACCACCCGCGCCGCCTCCGAACGCATCAGCAGATCGTCACAAGTGATATAGGGTTCACACTCCACCCCGTTAATCACCAAGGTGTGGATGTTGCGCTCGCTGCCGGGAGTCAGTTTAATCGAGGAGGGGAAGCCGCCGCCCCCCATGCCGACCACTCCGGCGGCGCGAATGCGGGCCACCAACGGCTCCCGCTCCAAGGTGGTGGGGTCGTCGCGTAGGGGTTCCAACCGACACCACTGCTCTTCGCCGTCGCTGGCGATGACGATGCAGGGGGCGGTCAGGGCGGAGGGGTGGGGAATCGGGTAGGTAGCGATCTCGACCACCCTGCCGGAGCTGGAGGCGTGGACTGGGGCGCTAAGGTTGCCCGGGGCATCGGCGATCTTCTGCCCCTTGAGCACCCGCTCGCCGACCTGTACCAGCGCCTCGCAGGGCTGGCCGATATGCTGCTGCATCGGGATGATCAGCCGCTGCGGCAGGGCGCTTGCGGCGAGTGGGCGGCAGGTGGAGAGCTGCTTGTGATCGGCCAGCAGCAGCCCACCGGGGAGGGTGTTGAGGTCGCGGGCGGCAGCGCTATGGAGGGGGTGGCGGATCGGGTGTTGCTTCATCGGGGGGCCTCCGGGCCGCGCTGCTCAGGGGGGAGCGCCACTTCATCCTTGGTGGTGCTATGGGGGTAGGGCCAGCCCCAGGTGGTGACGCTCGGGCGAATGGGTTGCATCTGAATACAATCGACCGGGCAGGGGGGGATGCACTTTTCGCAGCCGGTACACTCCTCGCTGATCACGGTGTGCATCTGGCGGGTCGTTCCGAGAATCGCATCAAAGGGGCAGGCCTTGATGCAGAGGGTGCAGCCGATGCAGAGCGCCTCATCAATCACCGCCACCTTGCGTTGGAGTGCCTCTTCCACCACGGCATCGAGCGGCAGCGGTTCGACCTCTAGCAGCTCGGCGAGATTGAGCATTGTCTCCTCACCACCGGGAGGGCAGAGGTTGATCGCCGCCTCGCCCTTGGCCAGCGCCTCGGCGTAGGGGGCGCAGCCGGGATAACCGCACTGGCCGCACTGGATTTGCGGCAGCAGGGCGTTGACCCGCTCCGCCAGGGGATCCTCCGCAACCTGAAAATGGCGATGGGCATATCCCAGCAGCAGCCCGAAGGCGAGGGCCAGCAGCGAGATTGCGAGGATGGCGGTGAGCATCTGCGGCCCCCTCTAGGTTGCGATCAGGCCGGCAAAGCCCATGAACGCCATAGACATCAGGCCTGCAGTGATGAGTGCCACGGCGCTTCCTTGAAAGGGGCGGGGTACGTCGGCAACATCGACCCGCTCGCGCAGCGCGGCGAAGAGTACCAGCACCAGCGAAAAACCGACAGCGGCACCAAAGCCGTAGAGTGCCGAGGAAACAAAGGTGTGTTCCTCCTGAATGTTCAGCAGCGCAACCCCAAGTACCGCGCAGTTGGTGGTGATCAGCGGCAGAAAAATCCCAAGAAGCTGATAGAGCAGGGGACTGCTTTTGTGGATCACCATCTCGGTAAACTGGACTACTGCGGCAATCACAAGGATAAAGGCGATAAGACGCAGGTACTCGATACCCAGCGGGATCAGCAGGTAGCTGTTGACCAGGTAGCTAAGGACGGAGGCGAGGGTGAGGACAAAGGTGGTCGCCATTCCCATCCCGATGGCGGTCTCGACCTTGCTAGAGACTCCCAGAAAGGGACAGAGTCCAAGAAACTTGACCAGCACAAAGTTATTAACCAGAATCGTGCCGATTAGGATTAGGGCGTACTCTTCCATCATTCGACTAGGCGAGAGGGGGGCTACAGCCGAGGAGGGAGGAGCGAGGAGAGGAGAGCGATCCGTAGCGCAGCAGCCATCCCGCCTGCGCGAGATGACATACGCGCTGCCTACTCTCCAGGCCTGTAGCGCGATAGTGTGGCGGGCCATGACCGCTGACCCAGTGCCAAGAGTCCATGATATAACCTCAGTATATAGTAGAGATCACCTACTGCGGATCCCCAACGCAACCATCCGCCAGCAATCGTCGGGCCAAGCGGCACAACCTCTACTGATCTTGGATAGGCTCTCCAACATGGGGGCACATTGTTCGAGATTCGAGGTACGAGGGGCGAGGGGCGAGGTACGAGGTGCGAGGTGCGAGGTACGAGGTGCGAGGTACGAGGTACGAGGTGCGAGGTGCGAGGTACGAGGTGCGAGGTACGAGGTGCGAGGTGCGAGGTGCGAGGTGCGAGGTGCGAGGTACGAGGTGCGAGGTGCGAGGTACGAGGTG
>SLIM01000313.1 GCA_007135625.1 Gammaproteobacteria bacterium | reverse complement strand
GTTTTAAGGGGCGCTTGTCGTCCCTGCCTTAACCCTTAACCCTTAACCCTTAACCCTTAAAACTTAACCCTTAACCCTTAACCCTTAAAACTTAACCCTTAACCCTTAACCCTTAACCCTTAACCCTTAAAACTTAACCCTTTGGTTTTACCTAATGAATCATGCAATGCTTGAAGAGGAGGGGGTGGTGGAGGCGCTGGAAGGGGAGTATGCCACTATCCTGACCCAGCCGCGTAGCGCCTGTGGCGGTTGTGGAAATGCCGCTTGCGGTAGCCACGCTTTGGCGCAGTGGCTGGGGAGTCGTCCCAACCGCTTTCAGGTGGAGAACCGCCTCGGCGTGACGGTCGGTGAGCGGGTGGTGGTCGGCCTGGCCGAGGGGCGGCTGCTCACGGCTGCGCTCTGGATCTACCTGTTGCCGCTGCTGCTCATGGTGGGTGGCGCGGTGTTTGCATCCGTTTTCGGTTTTAGCGAGGCGGGCAGTGCGCTGGCTGCGGTTGCCGGTTTGAGCGGTGGGTTGCTGCTGGTCTACCGCCACAGTCGCCAGCGCGAGGTGGCCGCTGCCTACCGTCCGCTGCTGCTGCGACGTATCGCACAACCTTTTTTGTTGATCGACCCGAATCAGCGGGTCGGCACCCACGGAGAACCCCAATCATGAGTGAAAGTAAGCTGGTCGTTGCGGTAGATGATCCGATTTTAGAGAGCGATTTCTTTACCGAGATCCTGCGCCAGATGCGTGCCGTCGATACCTACGGCACTTGGGACAATGCCAGCAGCGCCGAGATCATTGATCCTTTTATCCTGACCAAAGAGCGCAAGCGGGAGATCCCGATTGTCGGCGACCCCGATGAGCTGGTACTGGCGCGGGTCAAAGCCTATTACAACGCCATTGCCATTCTCATTGAGAAAGAGTGCGGACAGATGGCGGTGCCGCTGATCAATCTGACCCACGAGGGCTTTGGCCGCGCCCTGATCACCGTCGGCAAGCTGGTGGTGCTGGATCGCAGCTTGCGTGATATTCACCGCTTCGGCTTTGACAGCCCCGCCAAAATGAAAACCGATGCCGATAAGCTGCTGTCGGTAGCGCTGGAGATTGTGGGTAAATATCCCGAAGTGGCGGGAATATAGGGTCGAACCGATTTTCCGCACCTTGCCCTTATAACCCACTGATCTGAATAAATTATGATGTTTTTCTATAGTCCTACTAAAAGGAGATACATCTTTTGAATCGGCGTGTTGCACGGGGGGTGCGGAATGTAGGGTCGAACCGACTCAACCAGGGTACTTTTGCTGGAAAGCTAAAAAGGTGCGGGGAAGAGGCCCGCCCTGAGGAGAGACTATGAACGATGACGAACTGAAAGCGCTAGAGAAGCAGGTGCGCAAAGCGAAGCGCATCGCCACCGAACGGGCCGGAGAGCTACACGACCTAGTCGAAGATCGGTTGCCAGCCGGCTATGAAGAGATACCGACCATCGCGCAGGCGACCTACGACGCCTGTGCCGCGTGGGAGAAACTGGATCAACAACTCCAAGCCGCCAAAGGCGGGGCATAACCTGAGGATCGAGAGATGAGTCTGATTACTGGCATTACCCGAGGCGGGAGTGAGTGGACTCCCTCCTTCGTCACCGCGATTAACCAAGCCAAGTGCATTGGCTGTGGCCGCTGCTACAAGGTCTGCCCGCGCCAGGTGTTTGAGTTGATCGAGCGCGAAGGGGCGATGGAAGCAGATGATGACGACGACTTTGACGATGATGACGACGGCTTCGATGATGATGTCACCATGGTCATGAAGCTGCTTAACGCCCTCGACTGCATCGGCTGCGAGGCGTGCGCCCGGGTCTGCCCCAAAAAGTGCCTCTCCCACCAACCCGCCCCCGTTGCCGCTTAGTTTTTTCTAAAGGAGCAAGCCGTTATGCCCTTTCCCGACAAACACGTTCTGGTCTGTATGCAGTCCCGCCCCCCCGGCCACCCCCGCCCCGCCTGTGCCGCTTCGGGGTGTGGCGAGGTCTTTGAGGAGTTTATGTGGCAACAGCAGCAGCGAGGCCTATTTCAGGAGATGCAGATCACCGGCACCTTCTGCCTCGGCCCCTGCGGCGGCGGCCCCACTCTCCTGGTCTACCCCGAGCGCGTAATGTATAGCGGCGTTAAAAAAGAAGATGTTGCCACCATCATCGAGCAGCACCTGCTTGGCGGTAAACCGGTTGAGCATCTTCGCTTCGTGGAGTCGCTCTAAAAGAGCGACCGGCAGCCGATGACCACCGCACCAACCCCAAGCAGCGACGCGATCGAGGTGGCGGCGACTCTCGCCGACCTCGGCGCACTGCCCGAGGCACTGATCGCCGCGCTACGCCAAGAGGCGGCGAAGTTTGGCCACCCCCTCGACGAACTCGCCGAGGGGGCGCTGCAACGCGCCGTAATGCGGCTGGAGAGAGACCCCTATAGCGGTAGCGTTGGGGTGCTGGTGCAGTGGCGCAACAGCGACGGACGGCTGCAGGGCGAGCTGCGGCTCCACCGCGACGGCCCCAGCTTCGCTGAGTATGAGATTTTGCAGCCGCACCCAAAGCGCAGTGGATTTTTTATTGAAGCGGTCACCGCCTGGGGGCGAGTCGGTGACCTACGCAGCGAACTGCGCCTGCTGGAGATGCCCCAATGAGTAACCCCACCGCAGATGATCATGATCCCCGCTACCGATTGCTGCTCTACCACAAGCAATCGACTAGCGCCCGCACCCGTTTTTTACGCATGGAGCATGGAATCACTGCTTTTCAGCCGCTACCGCCCCTTTCGCAGGTGATTGAACGCGAGGTGGGAGCGGCTGATGACCAAGATAAGGTGCGGCTCCACCCCGCCGCGATTATCGCCCGCGCCGAACAGGCGCTCAATCTCCCGCGTGGCGATCTGGAGGCGCAGGGTTCGTTTCGTATCCTGGTCGAGACCCCAGCGGGCAATGTGCAGATCTTCCTCGCCCGTTTCACCGCCGTCGATCCTCCGTTTGCCGAGGTTGAGGCGTTAGCGGGGCGGTTTATCGACTTGACCCAAGCACGCGGACTGGCCCCGGCAGAGATGGATCTTTTGCGCTCTGCTTATGAGTATATTATGGGGTGAGTTCGCAGGATGTGGTAAAACGAGCCACTAATATCGTTAAGCGAGAGCGGTGATGGCACCCCGAACAGGGAGAGTAGAATGAGCGAGACGCAGTAGAGTTGGTCGCTAAGGAGAGCGGTTTGGCTGCGGAGACCTTCCCGCGAGTATGAATTTTCGCTTCATCGTTATCCGCTTGAGTAAACGCTATTTGCGCGGATTGCCCAAGATGGGAAGGGCTGCACAGTTGCCAAACCAAGGCGTGGGTATCTACGACGTACTTTTTCATGACGCTGTGTCAAGTATTTTATCCAGATGTTGAAAATGTGTCATGCGCTCACGCTTTAATTCATCCAAGGCGGCACTGATCGGATCAGTACCCGTTCCATCTAATTTCACCTTACGCGCTAATAAACCGGCAATTTTTCGCGGTGTGCGTGGTGTCCCCTCTATTTTGGGGAGCAATGTCACTAATACCCGCGCTTCGCTGACATTCTCTGGGTATTCCAGTAATTTGATTTGGCCGTCTTTATAAATACCTTCAAGGGTGATTAGCATGTTTGTCTCCTGAAATAATAACCGATTTAGTCATCACGTAATTCGTCGGCGATGTGGTCGTCGTCCAGATTGAACATCGGCACTTGCAGACGGCCTAGCTCGAACGGCCTTGGCCATCGTTCCGACCAAAACAGTATACCGCAACCTACCTTCCTAAAGATTGAGGTGTAACAATCACTTTATAGAAGCCAAGATCTCTGCCGACTGGCGTGGTCATTCAGCCTAGCTGGAGAGAACGATCATCATGGCCGCTCTCGGCTACCCCCCCCGATTATCCAAGTTCCAGTAGCTTCGTCAAGAGGTTTTTAGATTCCATTAGTTCTTTGTTTATTCTACTCTCTGCTCTTTCTCTTCCGCTTCAGCAGTTTTCCCGGAAGATTTCGCCCGCTGGCGATGCTGTGAGCGCTGGTATTTTCGGATGTAGGCAGGAGCATCCCTTTCGGAGAGTATAGAAAGCCCGATTTCAGTAATCATCTTGCCTTGGTGAACCCGTCTGACGACCAAATCAAAGTGTCCGGTTGCCCCCTGTTCATTCGTGAGGGGTACTCGATCACCGCTGACGGGCGCTCCTCCCAACTCCTGCATCATAAAATCCCTTACCGTTAGATCGGGCGGGATCGCTTGCCGAACCCATTGCCGGTTATAGGCGTAGAGGAGATCCAGAAGCCGGGCATCGGTACTGACCTGAAACTGGCCAAAATACTCTTGGTCATCAGGCACCGGGCCTCTAATCTGTGAAAACAGGCGATCCAGTAACGAGGTATATTCCGGTGAGATAAAGAGATAGACCAGATCCCCCGGTTGCAACTGTCCGGCCTGTTCCGGCTGCATGGAGCGGCCATTGCGGACGATGAGTGAGGGCTGCGCCCAGCGCGGCAGGGAGTTGTCTGCTTTGGTAAGGGGACTGTTGTCGAGGACTCGGTAGATCAGCAGTTCATGTTTCGGATTGCCGGGCAGCTCCAGCTCTATCCGCTCCAGTGGTCCGATTCCCGAGGGGACGATCAGCTTGAGCCAGCGGGCGGCGGGCTTGATCGTCCAGCCTTGGATCAAGAGCGAAGTCACTACCATGATAAAGGCGATATTGATGAAGATCTCTGCCCCTTCAACTCCCATGACGACAGGTAAGATACCCAGCAGAATGGAGACCGCTCCCCGCAGCCCGACCCAGGCGTTAAAGGCTATCGTCTGTCGGTCGTAGCGAAAGGGGAGTAGGCAGAGTAGCACCGCCAGCGGGCGACCGATGAGGATGAGGAATAGCCCTAGCAGTAGGGCCGGTAGAAGTACCGTGCCGAACTCAGAGGGGGAGACAAACAGACCAAGCACCAGGAACATGGTGATCTGTGCCAGCCAGGTCATGCCCCGTTGATAGCGGCGCAGTGCGCCAGACCCGTGCATCTTCCGGTTTCCTGCGACGATGCCGGCGACATAGATCGCAAGGAAACCGCTGCCTCCGAAATAGGCGGTAGCCCCGAAGAGGCAGAGGGCGCAGGAGATGACTAAAATGGCGTAGAGCGCCTCCTCTAAGTGGATACGATTGACAATCTCCACGATCAGATAGCCGCCGACAAGCCCGCCGAGCAAGCCTAGCCCCATCTGCATTCCGAAGCCCTGCAGGAAGCTGTTGATCAGGTTGCCTTGCGTCTGCGAGAGGATCATCTCGATCAACAGCACGGTTAGAAAAATGGCCATCGGGTCGTTTGAGCCGGATTCGACCTCTAGCATGGAGCGGACCCGCTTGTAGATCTTGACACCGCCGGTACGCAAGAGAAAAAACACCGCTGCTGCGTCGGTAGAGCTGACGATTGCCCCCATTAAGAGCGCATAGAGCCAGGGGAGGTCGAACAGAAAGTGTGCCGCGACACCCACCAGAATCGTGGTAAAAAAGACCCCGAGCGTGGCGAGTACAAAGGCGGGTGCGGCTGCCCGCTGCAAGGTTTGTACCCGTGTGCCGAAGCCGGAGTCGAAGAGGATGATCGCTAGGGCGAGGCTACCGATGAAGTAGGCCAGCTCCGGGTCATTGAAGACCAGTCCGAGACCATCCTCACCGGCGATTAGCCCAATGCAGAGAAATACCAGTAGAAGTGGTGTTCCAAAGCGAAAGGCGAGGGTGCTGGAGAGGATGGAGAGCGCAATCAGTCCAGCTCCAATTAAAATGGCATTTGACATCCACTCCATGCAAAGTTACCTACTGTAGGTTTTCAGGGGAGGGCAGAGGCTCGCTGGTTGTGCGCTCTCCTGCTGCTGAGGAGTGAGGGGTGAGGAGAGTGTCGGGGAGTCGGCTACGAATCATTATGGAGCGAGCAGCTTTAGCCCAAACAACTGGTCGATAACCAAGGTGAATGCCAGGCCTTGTTGGGGTGAGTCGAGCGTTAGCTCCTCTTTTAGCGCCTTGGCCGTGCGGTTCGCAGTCTCGGTCGGTGCGATCCAGAATAGAATGGTCATAGGGGCTTGAAAGGTTAGTCCAAAAAAGGTTTTGAGTGGGGTTTGGCTGATGCCGCTGGCGGGTAGAATGGTGGCTCCACGAATGCCCTCGCGCTCGGCAATATCAAGGGCGATCTCTGAGACCTCATGGGTCACAATCGCAATCAATAGTGAGTTGGTAAAGGCTTGTTCCGACATGGTGGCAACTCCTTACGGAATGTTTGGGCATGTAGTGGACGCTGATGTGCGGTTGCGGATCGGCACTGGGTCGTTGAGAGGGTGCGCCATGGGGATGGCTACGCTACCCTAATTGCAGGGGTTTAGACCTATGGGGATAGCGCGAGGTTCCCGTGGCGGAGAGGGGAGGCGCGAGACGCGAGGTGCGAGGCGCGAGGTGCGAGGCGCGAGGCGCGAGGTGCGAGGCGCGAGGCGCGAGGTGCGAGGCGCGAGATTCGAGGTGCGAGGCGCGAGGTGCGAGGCGCGAGATTCGAGGCGCGAGGTGCGAGGTGCGAGGCGCGAGGTGCGAGGTGCGAGGTGCGAGGTGCGGAGAGTACCACTGAGTCCACTCAAGTCCACTCAAGTCTACTCAAACCCACTCAAGTCCACTCAAGCCCACTCAAGCCCACTCAAGTCCACTCAAGTCCACTCAAGTCCACTCAAGTCCACTCAAGCCCACTCAAGCCCACTCAAAACCCACTCAAGCCCACTTAAAATCCCACGCCCCTTTGACACCCAGACCCAGAAAATGAGAAGCTTACCCCCCGTTACCTCGCAGCCAGCCTCGCTACTGCACCTGACCCCTCGATCCGCTCCCCAGTGATAGGTAAATAACTCTATGAACTCCGTATTTTTTGCCATGGTTCTGATGGCATTTTTAACCGCTGCCTGGCACCAGTTGCAGTGGGATCCCACGAGTGAGACCTCCTCACCGATGGAAGTACTCTCCAAAGGGGTGATTGATGCCGCTGCCGGATCGGTCGATCTGGCCATCGGCCTGATCGGGGTTATGGCCCTCTTTCTCGGGCTGATGAAAGTCGCCGAGGCGGGCGGGCTACTGGTCATTCTCGCCAAGCTGATCCGCCCGCTCATGGTCCGCCTCTTTCCCGACGTTCCGCCCAACCATCCGGCGATGGGAGCAATGGTCCTCAATATGTCCGCAAATGGCCTCGGACTAGGCAACGCCGCCACCCCATTTGGCATTCGAGCGATGCAGGAGCTGGATAAGCTCAACCCGCACAAAGGAACCGCCACCAATGCCATGGCCCTCTTTCTCGCGATTAACACCTCCGGTGTCACCCTTCTTCCAACCGGAATTATCGCCCTACGCGCCGCCGCTGGCTCCGAAGACCCCGCAGGAATCCTCCCCACCACCCTATTTGCCACCCTCTGCTCGACCGCAGCGGCGATTATGGCGGCCAAGCTCTACTGCCGCTTTTTTCCGGTCAATGGCGGCGTGCCTGCCGACTTCGTCCCCCCTACCAACCACTCCGAGGGGCAGGGGAACGCCACCACCACCGCCTCGCCACCAGACGCTAAGTCAGCGCCGCCAGTGAACCCTTCGGAGCAGCCCGCAAACACTGCCGAGGAGGAGCGGCTAGACGATCACGGCAGCTACCCCGGCTGGGTCTCCGCCCTGGCCCTGCTCACCCTGCTCTCGCTGGTACCGATCACCCTAATTTGGGGACGCACCATCGCCCCCTGGATCATCCCAACCCTAATCATCAGCTTTCTCACCTTCGGCCTACTGCGCGGAGTGCGCATCTACGAAGTCTTCGTCGAGGGAGCCAAAGATGGTTTTCAGGTAGCGATTAAGATCATCCCCTACCTGGTCGCCATTCTCGTCGCCGTCGGCATGTTACGCGCCAGCGGAGCGCTCGAGTGGCTGGTGCGCAGCCTCAGCGTCATCACCGCCCCCCTCGGCCTCCCCGCCGAGGCACTGCCGATGGCACTACTGCGCCCACTCTCCGGCTCAGGGGCCTACGGAGTCGTCGCCTCAATCATCAACGACCCCGACATCGGCCCCGACAGCTACGTCGGCTACCTGGTTTCCACCCTGCAAGGGAGCACCGAAACCACCTTCTATGTACTTGCCGTCTATTTTGGCGCGATTCAGGTACGCCGCATCCGCCACGCCCTCGCCGCCGCCCTCACCGCCGATATCGTCGCAGTCATTGCTGCGGTGGCAATCTGTAGCTGGCTCTTCCTCTAATGACCGAGCAGAATCTCCTCCAGCTCGACGCACTGCCGCCCGTCCCCTGTAGCTGGCTCTTCCTCTAATGACCGAGCAGAATCTTCTCCACCTTGACGCACTGCCGCCCGTCCCCCCCGGCGAGCGCTTCGACCACCGCGCCTTTGTGGAGACCCTCACCACCCGCCCCGGAGTCTATCGGATGTACGACCAGGCGGGAAAAATCCTCTATGTCGGCAAGGCCAAAGACCTCAAACGGCGAGTCAGCAGCTACTTCAGCCGCACCCACAACGCACGCACCCAGCAGCTCGTTAAGCAGATTCGGCAGATGCAGATCACCGTCACCCACACCGAAGCGGAGGCGCTGATCCTCGAAAGCACCCTCATTAAACAACTGCAACCGCGCTACAACATCCTGCTGCGCGATGACAAGGGCTACCCCCACATCTTTCTCTCGGCCGAGCCGTTCCCCCGCCTCGCCTTTCATCGCGGCAGCAAGCGCGAAGCGGGGCGCTACTTCGGTCCCTATCCCAACCTCGGCTCCACCCGCGAAACCCTGCAACTACTGCAAAAGCTCTTCCCGGTACGCCAGTGCGACCCCACCACCTTCCGCAACCGCTCGCGCCCCTGCCTGCACTACCAGATGAAACGCTGCACCGCCCCCTGCGTCGGCCTGGTCAGCGAGGCCGACTACCAGCGCGACGTTGCCGATGCGGTGCGCTTTCTCGAAGGCAAGACCCACGCGGTGATCGACGACCTCGGCCAGCGAATGGAAGCCGCCGCCGCCGAGCTAGCGTTTGAGCAGGCCGCCACCCTGCGCGACCAGATCATCCGCCTGCGCAAGATTCAGCAGCGGCAATATGTCAGCGGCGAGCGCGGCGACCTTGACATCGTCGCCTGCGCGGTCGAACAGCAGCTCGCCTGCATCCAGCTCTTCGCCATTCGCGGCGGGCGCAATCTAGGGAACCGCGCCTTCTATCCGCACATCCCCAGCGGAGAAGAGGCCGCCGAGGTGATCGCCGCTTTCCTCGGACAGTACTACCTCGGCAAAGCGATTCCCCGCGAGATTTTACTCACCCCCCAGGTCGCTGAAGCGGAACTGCTAGAGCAAGCCCTCAC
>SLIM01000195.1 GCA_007135625.1 Gammaproteobacteria bacterium | reverse complement strand
GAGGTGCGAGGCGTGAGGTGCGAGGCGTGAGGTGCGAGGTGCGAGGTGCGGCGGCCTCGAACCTAGAGCCTCGAACCTAGAGCCTCGAACCTAGAGCCTAGAGCCTCGCACCTAGAGCCTCGAACCTAGAACCTAGAATCTAGAACCCAAAAAACCCACCGGCCCAAGTAAGGCGATGCGGTCATTTAGGATGACATGCAGCGGCATGTTTTCGACCAGTGCGCGCATTCGTCCTTTGGCGTGAAAATGTTCGATGAATTCGGGGCGTTGCAGCCAGGTAAGGTTTTTCGGGGCGATGCCGCCGCCGATGTAGACTCCGCCACGGGCATTGATTTTGAGCGCTTGGTTAGCCGCTTCGCGGGCGAGGAGGCGAAAGAAGATCTCCACCGCCTGCTGGCAGTTGCTGTCGCCGAGGTGGGCGCGGTTAGCGATTTGGGCGGCGAGGTCGCCGTTGGCCGGGTCGAGGGGGGTGGCGTGGCGCTCCTTGCTGCACAGAAAGCGGTGGATGTTAACCAGCCCCGGGCCGGAGAGCAGCCGCTCCCAACTGACGTGGCCATACTCCTGTTGCAAAAAGCGTAGCAGCTCGATCTCCTGCTCATTGGCCGGGGCGAAGTCGCAGTGGCCACCTTCGCTGGCGAAGGGGTGGTGGCGCTTGCCGTCCCAGTAGAGAGCGGCCTGTCCCAGTCCGGTGCCGGCGGCGATAATGGCGCGGTTGCCGTGGGCGTTGGGCGCTCCCGGCTGAAGGGTGAGCAGGTCGGCGGGAGAGAGGGCGGCGACTCCCCAAGCGGTTGCCTCCAGATCGTTGAGGAGTTCGACCCAGGGGATCCCCAACTGCTGCTCGATGGCATCGGCATCGACCATCCACGGGAGGTTGGTGGTGTAGCAGATCCGCCCCTGCACCGGGCCGGCAAGACCGAAACCGGCGGCTTGCGGCTGCAAGCGGTGGTGGTCGAGGAAGCGCTGTACCATTTCGATCAGGTTGTCGGCGCTGGCGCTGGGGTAGGTGGCGCTGGCCAGCTCTTCCGGGGGGGCGTGTTCATGGGTCTGGTAGCAGGCGAGGCGGCAGTGGGTGCCGCCAATGTCACCGGAGAGTATTAGCATGGGGAAGACTCCTGAGTGGTTGCGTTCTGAAACTGGGTGTGGTACAGGGTCGCATATTCTCCCTCGCGGGCCAGCAGTTCGGCGTGACTCCCCTGCTCCACCACCTCTCCCCCTTTGATGACCAGAATCTGGTCGGCATGTTCAATGGTCGAGAGGCGGTGGGCGATCACCAGCGTGGTGCGTCCGGCGGTGAGGCGGTTGAAAGCGGCCTGTACCTGGCGCTCCGATTCGGAGTCGAGGGCGGAGGTGGCCTCGTCGAGAATGAGGATCGGGGCATCTTTGAGCAGGGCGCGGGCAATTGCGATGCGCTGGCGCTGGCCGCCGGAGAGGCGGACTCCCTCTTCGCCGACGACCTCCTGAAAACCAGCGGGCATGGCGTGAATAAACGCCTCGGCGTGGGCGGCGCGGGCGATCTCGGTGAGCTGTTCGGGGGTGGGCGGCTGCTCGCTGCCGAAGGCGATGTTGGCGGCGATGGTATCGTTAAAGAGTAGCGGATCTTGGCCGACTAGCGAGAGGTTGCGGCGCAGGCTGGTGAGGGTGAGCTGCTGGATGTCGATGCCGTCGATTAGAATCTCTCCCTGCTGCGGGGTGTAGAAGCGGGGAATCAGGTTGATCACGGTACTTTTGCCGCCGCCTGAGGGGCCGACCAAGGCGACCGTTTCGCCCGCTTTGACCCGAAAGCTGAGTCCCGCAATGGCATCCTGCTCGGCCCCGACATAGCGGAAGTGGACGTTGCGAAACTCAATCTCCCCTGTGGCGCGGGCGAGGTTGCGCTCGCCGTGATCCGGCTCCGGTGGGGTGTCGAGCAGGGCAAAAACGCTTTCGGCGGCGGCCAGTCCGGTTTGCAGCGGCTGGTTGATGCCGGTGAGCCGTTTGATCGGCTGAAACAGCAGGCCGAGGGCGGTGAGAAAGGCGATAAAACCGCCTACGGTCAGCTCTCCGGCGGCGGTTTGGTGGGTGCCGACGTAGATCAGCAGGGCCAGCATTAGGGCGCCGATCAGCTCGACCAGCGGGGTGTGGGCCGAACCGGCCACCTTCATTTTGAACAGGTCGCGGCGTACCCGGTTGGCGATCTGGTCGAAGCGCTGCTGTTCGCGCTCCTGGCCGCCGAAGACCTTAATCACTTGGTGGCCGCGAATCCCCTCCTCCAGGGTGTGGGTGAGATCCCCCATGGTCTCTTGCAGGCGGCGGCTGATGATGCGCAGGCGGATGGCGAGAATGCGCACCACAATGACTACCGAGGGCATCAGCACAAAAACTGCAAGGGTGAGGATCCAGTTGAGCCAGAGCATGTAGAGGATCAGGCCGATGACGGTGAGCGTATCTTTTACCAAAATGGTGACAACTTTGGTGGCGGCGGTGGTCACCTGGTTGACGTTGTAGGTCACTTTGGAGACCATGTTGCCCGTAGAGTTTTGGTCGTAGTAGGCGGTGGAGAGGTTGAGAATGCGCTGAAACATGGTGTGGCGCAGGTCGTAGACCAGCCGTCCACCGATCCACTCAAAGGCGAGTCCGGTGATAAAGGTGGAGAGGCCGCGAATCACAAAGAGCAGCACCAGGGCGATGGGAGTCCAGGTCATGTAGTCGGGGTCACGCTCGACAAAGGTGCCATCCAGCAGCGGCTTGAGTAGCGCAGGAATGGCCGGTTCGGAGAGTGCCGAGATGACCATGGCGACTACTGCGACCATGAAATATTTCCAATAAGGTTTGACCAGGCGCAACAGCCTCAGGTAGAGTTCTTTGCTGGTTATCTGGGGGGATTCCGTCATTCGGGGTGTCGCTTTTTGGGGACAAGGGTTTTACCGGGAGTGGTGGGGTGGAGTATAGCAGAGGAGCGGGGAGAGAAGACAGGGGAGCGGGGGGGCTGGAGCGGTCGCCGCTGCTGGAGGTACGCGCTCTGCAGAAGCACTACCCAAACATTGCGGCGGTGCGGGGGATCGATCTGGTGATTCCGGAGGGGATCTGTTGTGGGCTGCTCGGTCCGAATGGTGCGGGCAAGACCACCACGGTGGAGATGCTGGAGGGGTTGACGCTTCCGACGAGCGGCGAAATCCTCTACCGGGGGCAGCCCTGCGGGGCCGATTTTCGCCAGCGGGCGGGGATTATGTTTCAAAGTACCGCGCTGCCCGATCTGCTGACGGTGCGCGAGACCCTGGAGCTGTTCGGTGCCTTCTACCGCACCACTCGCCCACTGGCGGAGCTGGTTGAGCGCTGCGCTCTGGAGGGCTTTTTGGAGCAGGAGACGAAAAAGCTTTCCGGGGGGCAGCGGCAGCGGCTGCTGCTGGCGATTGCGTTGGTGAATGATCCAGAAGTGCTGTTTCTGGATGAGCCGACCACCGGCCTCGATCCCCAGGCGCGGCGCAACTTCTGGCAGTTGGTCCATAGCATTAAGGCGGAGGGGAAGACGCTGCTGTTAACCACCCACTACATGGAGGAGGCGGCGGAGTTGTGTGATGAGGTGGTGATTTTGGATCATGGCAAGGTGATTGCACAGGGTTCGCCGCAAGGGCTGCTGCGTAACCATTTTGAGAATACCGTGCTGACCCTGCCGGCGGCGACGGTTGCGGAGTATCACGACCCGCAACTGGGTGGCCCGGAGGTTCTCGGCATCTATCGTGAGGAGCGTGAGGTGGAGGTCATCACTAACGATATTGGCTGCACTCTGAAGAGGTTGCTGGCGCTCGGGGTGGCGTTAGATGGGGTCGCGGTTCGCCCCCCCAATTTGGAAGATCTCTATCTGGAGCTGACCGGACACAAGTTGCGCCCCTAATGTTTGCTCGTTACCGCTTTACTGCCCTGCTTGCGGCTCGCAATCGCGAGTTTTTGCGTGATCGCACCGCGCTGCTGTGGAATCTTATCATGCCGGTGATTATCGTCTTCGGCTTTGCCTACGCCTTTACCCAGGAGGAGAGTAAGCTGTTTACCGTGGGGGTGGTGGCCAGCTCGCTGAACGGTCATGCGGATAGCCCCTTCGCACCGCTCTTTACCCTGCGCCATTTGCAGTGGATCGCCGAGGAGGATGGGCTGTTGGGGCAGCAGCGGATTGAGCGCCATCAGTGGGATCTGCTAATCGATCCCGAGCGGGGTGCCTACTGGGTCAATGAGCTGTCGCCACGCGGTTACATTGTGGAGCAGTTGCTGCTCGCCAGCGCCCCCGAGGTGGAGCGCCATCTGCTCAGTGGTAGGCCGATTCGTTATGTCGATTGGCTGATTCCTGGGGTGCTGGCAATGAATATGATGTTCAGTTCGCTATTTGGGGTCGGTTATACGATTGTCCGCTATCGCCGTAATGGGGTGCTCAAGCGTCTGCGTGCCACTCCGCTTACCGCAGCGGAGTTTCTCGCGGCGCAGGTCGCCTCGCGGCTCTGGTTGATTGTGGTGACGACGGTGGCGGTCTATCTCGGTACCCATCTTTTTGTCGGTTTTCCGATGTTCGGCTCCTACTTGCTGCTGCTGGTTACCCTGGTGCTGGGGGCGTTGAGCATGATCAGTCTGTCGTTGATTGTCGCCTCGCGGCTCGCGAATCAAGAGGCAGCAAATGGGATTTTGAACCTCATCTCCTGGCCGATGATGCTGCTCTCCGGGGTCTGGTTTTCGCTCGAAGGCTCTCCGCAGTGGGTGGTCTACCTCGCGCAACTGCTGCCGCTAACCCATCTGATTGATGCCGCTCGTTCGATTATGCTGGAGGGTGCCGGGCTGTTGCAGGTTGGCCACCACTTGGGGATTTTGCTGCTGATGTCGGCCCTCTGCCTGGCGCTCGGGGCGCGGCTGTTTCGTTGGGAGTAGCCGCTGCGGCGCTACGCCCTCCTCTGCCCGCCGCCTCTGCCCACCGCCTCTGTCCACTGCCTACAGCCGCCCACTCAACCCAGGGGCGAGCTGTTCGAGGTAGCGGCGGTGAAACCCGACCCACAGGGCGATGGGGGCGACCGGGGGGAGGATCAGGTAGCCGAGCTGGTAGCCGAGAGCGACCGCCTCTAGCGACCAGCCGCTAATCGCAACCTGGCTGCTGATTTCGGGGCCGGTATCAAACAGCAGCACCTTAATCGCCTCCATTGAGACCCCGAAGGCCTGCACCAAAAGCAGAATCGCCAGCGCGATCAGCCAGCGGCTCCACTTCTCCCCCTCATCTCCCTCGGGGGTGGCGAAGAGCAGCGCGGTGAAGAGCGGGACTCCATAGCCGTACATGAGCGGGTTGATGCGAATCAGCAGCTCGCCCTGCGCCGCTTCGCCGGGGAGGGTGACTAGCGAGATGATGTCGAGGTGGTAGCCGCTCTGCTCCACCGCAGCAAAGGTCTCGGGCAGCAGGCGCGGCAGCAGCAGGTCGGTAAGCCAGGTGACCGGCCAGGTGACGACGATGGCCATGTAGTACCAGATCCCGAAGAGTAGCGGGAGCCAGAGCAGGACGTGGAGAAAAAAGCGTCCTACCGGGCTAAGCGACGCGGGCATGGTCAAGCTCCGCAGTGGGTGCTGGGGGGGTGGCGGGGTGGGGTGGGAGCATACGCAACCAGAGCAGGAAGACGATCAGCACATCGAGCATAATCAGTGCTTGCCAGATGTAGAGGTGCGCCCAGTCGAAAGCGGTTTTGTTCCACTGGCCGATGTAGAAGAGGCTGATAATGCGTACCAAGTTGAGCGCCTGAATGGCGATAAAACCGATGGCAATGCCGATCAGTTTGTGCCGCCAGGGGGAGGGAAAGGCGACCATGGCGGCGACTAGGACGATCATCGCCTCGACTCCGTTGCAGCCGGCCTGAATGGCGACGGCAAAGCCGCTCTCCAGATCCCGCAGCACGATCCCTTGGGAGAGGACTTGGTCATCAAAGAGCTGCACCAGCCAGGCGCTAACGGCGGCGATGCCCTCGGTGAAGGGGATGATGGCGTAGCTCTGTACCGGCTGCATCAGCTCAATGGTGAAGAGCACCAGTTGGATAAGGATAAAGAGAATAAAAAAACGGATCATAGGCATTACATCCTGAGTGGTGGTCGCAGCGTGTTCTACCCCTCAATCCGCTGCC
This sequence comes from Gammaproteobacteria bacterium, assembly GCA_007135625.1. Taxonomy (GTDB): domain Bacteria; phylum Pseudomonadota; class Gammaproteobacteria; order Chromatiales; family Chromatiaceae; genus SLIM01. The sequence continues at coordinate 3,357 of SLIM01000195.1, read as the reverse complement.
GAACCCAGTCGCTGACCGAGGCGAGGGCGGCGGGCAGGGCGGCGGGGTTGTTGCCGCCTGCTTGGGCCATGTCGGGCCGCCCTCCCCCTTTGCCGCCGACCTGTTCGGCGACGAAGCGGACTAGATCACCCGCTTTAATGCGGTCGGTCTGGTCTTTGGTCACCCCGGCGATAAGATTCACTTTGTCGTCACTGGTCGTGGCGAGGAGGATGACGGCGGAGCCGAGGCGGTCTTTCAGGCGGTCGAGGGTTTCGCGCAGGGCTTTGGGGTCGGCTTCGTCGAGACGGGCGGCGAGGAGTTTGATGCCGCCAATCTCTTCGGCCTGATCGGCGAGGCTTCCCCCGGCGCTGGTGGCCAGTTTCGCTTTTAACTGCTCCAGCTCCTTTTCGAGCTGGCGGTTGCGCTCCAGGAGCTGGGCGATTTTGCCCGGCAGTTCGTCGCGCCCGGAGCGGACTAAGCGGGTGAGTTCGAAGAGGCGCTCCTCTTCGTTGGCGATCCACTGCACCGCACGCGCGCCGGTGACCGCCTCAATGCGGCGTACTCCGGCGGCAACGCCCCCTTCGCTGGTGATCTTGAAGAGTCCAATATCTCCGGCGGAGCGGACGTGGGTGCCACCGCACAGTTCGGTGGAGAAGTCGCCGATGCGCAGTACCCGCACCAGGTCGTCGTACTTTTCACCAAAGAGGGCCATCGCGCCGCTCGCTTTGGCATCGTCAAGCGACATAATGCGGGTCTCGACCATGGCATTGTGGCGGATCTGCTGGTTGACCCGGTATTCGAGGGTGCGTAACTGCTCGCGTGTGAGCGGTTCGAAGTGGGAGAAGTCGAAGCGTAGCCGTTCGTTATCGACCAGCGATCCTTTTTGCTGTACATGGTCGCCGAGGGTTTCGCGCAGGGCGGCGTGCAGCAGGTGGGTGGCGGTGTGGTTGAGGGCGATGGCGCTGCGCCGCTCGCTGTCGATGACGGCGCGCACTTCATCGCCGACATGTAGGCTGCCGTGTTCTAGGTGGCCGATGTGGAGAAAGACACTGCCCCCCTGTTTGCGGGTGTCGCTGACGATAAACTCGCCTTGGCCGGGGAGGTAGAGCCAGCCGGTGTCGCCGACCTGGCCGCCCGATTCGGCATAAAAGGGGGTGTGGTCGAGAATGACGACTCCGGCCTCGCCAGGGGCGAGGGCATCTATGGCGTTCCCTCCCTGAAACAGGGCGATGACGGTGGCGCGTTGCTCCTGCCGTTCGTAGCCGCTAAATTCGGTCTTCTCATCGACTACGATAGCGGCCTGCTGGTCGCCGCCAAATTTACCGGCGGCACGCGCCCGTTCGCGCTGCTCTTCCATCGCCCGTTCAAAGCCGCTGCTGTCGAGGGTGAGTCCCCGTTCGCGGGCGATGTCGGCGGTGAGGTCGAGGGGGAAGCCGTAGGTGTCGTAAAGTTTGAAGACCGTCTGCCCGGGGATTTCGTTCCCTGTTAATCCGGCAATTGCCTGCTCCAGGATCTTCATGCCCTGCTCCAGGGTCTCGGCGAAGCGCTCCTCCTCCAAGCGCAGGATCCGCTCGACTTGGCCGCGCTGGCGCTCCAGGTCGCTGCCCGCTTCGCCCATGGCGCTGGCGAGGGGGGCAACCAGGCGGTAGAAGAAGGGCTGCTCTTGGCCGAGCATGTAGCCGTGGCGGATGGCGCGGCGGATGATGCGGCGTAGCACATAGCCGCGCCCTTCGTTGGCGGGGAGTACGCCATCGGCCACCAGGAAGGCGCAGGAGCGGATATGGTCGGCGATTACGCGCAGCGATTTACTCTCTAGGTCGTTGCTACCGGTCACTTCGGCGGCGGCGGCGATCAGTCCTTGAAAGAGGTCGATTTCGTAGTTGCTGTGGACTCCTTGCAGGAGGGCGGCGAGGCGTTCGAGTCCCATGCCGGTATCGACCGAGGGGCGCGGTAATGGGGTGAGGTTGCCGTCGCCGTCGCGGTTGTACTGCATGAAGACCAGGTTCCAGATCTCGATGTAGCGGTCGCCATCCTCTTCCGGGGTGCCGGGGGGGCCGCCCCAGACCCCTTCGCCGTGGTCGTAGAAGATCTCGGAGCAGGGGCCGCAGGGGCCGGTGTCGCCCATCGCCCAGAAGTTGTCGCTGTCGTAGCGCCGTTTGCCCGGCTTGTCGCCGATGCGGCTGAAGCGGGCGGGGTCGATGCCGATCTGCTCTAGCCAGATGGTGGCGGCCTCTTCATCCTCTTGGTAGACGGTGACCCAGAGCCGCTGCTGGGGAATGGCTAGGCGTTGGGTGAGAAACTCCCAGGCAAAGCGGATTGCATCCTCTTTGAAGTAGTCGCCAAAGCTGAAGTTGCCGAGCATTTCAAAGAAGGTGTGGTGGCGGGCGGTGTAGCCGACGTTCTCCAGATCGTTGTGCTTGCCGCCGGCGCGAACGCAGCGCTGGGCGCTGGCGGCGCGGCGGTATTCGCGGCGCTCGCGTCCGAGGAAGAGATCCTTGAACTGGACCATGCCGGCATTGGTAAAGAGCAGGGTGGGGTCGTCGTGGGGCACTAGCGAGCTGCTAGGCACTTCGCTATGGCCCTGCTGGATGAAGTAGTCGAGAAAGGCTCTGCGGATCTCTGCGCTGGTCTTCATGGGGTACACTTCATATTGTGGGTGGTGGGTAGAATCAATGGAAATGGATTGGCGGCAGTGTTTTGCATCGCTGGATCACGGCTCGGCAAAGAGGTAGTCACGAATCATTGCCGTTGAAAAGCCTCGTGACTGCAGGAAGCGTGCCCGGCGGGCCTGCTCCTTGAGATCGCCTGCCGGGGCGTTGCCATATTTGGCCGCGGCCAATTTGTGCAGCGCTTCCCGCCAGCTCTCGGCGTGGTCACCCAGCACCTGCTCCACCAGCGCCGGGGCGATGCCCCGTTGTTGCAGCTCTTGGCGGATGCGCAGCGGCCCGAAGCCGCGACGGCAGCGTGATTCGGTGTAGTGGCGAGTATAACGCGGATCATTGAGGTAGTCGAGCCTCTCCAGCCGATCCAGTACCGCCTCCAGTTGACTCTCCTCCAGCTCGTTCCTCGCTTGCAGTTTGCGGCGCAGCTCGGCGCGGCTATGGTCGCGGAGGGTGAGCAGGCGAAGCGCGCTCTGCTCTAGTTCGGCGGGGGAGAGTGGCCCCGGCTTAGGTGTCGCTTTCGGGAAGATTGCTCTCCTGCTATCAAGAAAGTGCGCAAAGATGCGCACGGTTCTTTTCCTGCCCCGACGTGTCTTGCTGACCACATTCGTATCTGACAGGCGTGACTTTCCCGACTGCGGCAGAGACCATCCCTGCCGCAGCGCCGCCGTTGCCGGACGGACTCGCCACGGGTAGCGCAGTTGCGGTTGCGAGCCGT
>SLIM01000118.1 GCA_007135625.1 Gammaproteobacteria bacterium | reverse complement strand
CCCTTTGGTCTCCTTTGGTCTTAGCTTCTATCTTGCCGGCAAATGCTGATCAGCCTCCTCCCAGTGGGCCTTGGACCAAAGGGGTCAGGACCAAAGAAAACAATCGAGTCTGACCCCTTTGGTCGCTTTGGTCAACTGCGCGGGTGAGCGGTCGAATAGCGGCTCGGTTTCGTGTAGAATCCCGACGATGAGGATTGGCCGGTCATCGGTCAATCGGTTCTCCGCCTTCCGCTACCGTATAGATGCGGATTCCCGATAAAAAACCCATTCCAGAGGGGGGGTGCTATGAACATTGTATTGAACGGTGAAGAGCGCGACTGCCAGGAGGGGGAGAGCCTGCTGCTGCTGCTTCGTGCGCTCGATCTGGAGGGGCAGCGGTTGGCGGTTGAGGTCAATGAAGAGCTGGTGCCACGCAGCCGTTTCGCCGATTACCGGTTGGTTGCTGGGGATCAAGTGGAGATTGTTCGCGCCATTGGTGGTGGTTAATGGGTGCGGTACAGCACTCTCGACCAGGCACCGAGTAGGCGAATAGAGAGTTACCTAAACCCAAGGGAGCGTCGAGTGATGTCTGAGACGAAGCGGAGTGATACCTTTACGATTGCAGGAAAGAGCTACCATTCGCGCCTGCTAGTCGGTACCGGAAAGTATACGGATATGGAGCAGACCCGGCAGGCGATTGCGGCGAGCGGGGCGGAGATTGTGACGGTGGCGGTGCGGCGTACCAACATCGGGCAGAGCAAGAGTGAGCCAAATATTCTGGAGGTGTTGCCGCCGGATCGTTACACCATTCTACCCAATACAGCGGGTTGTTACGATGCAAAAACGGCGGTGCGCACCTGCAAGCTGGCGCGGGAGCTGCTGGATGGCCATAACCTGGTGAAGCTAGAGGTGCTGGGCGATGAGAAGACCCTTTTTCCCGATGTGGTCGCGACGCTGGTCGCCGCTGAGGAGCTGATTAAAGACGGCTTTCAGGTGATGGTCTACACCAACGACGATCCGATTATTGCCAAACGGCTGGAGGAGTTGGGGTGCGTTGCGGTGATGCCGCTGGCGGCACCGATTGGCTCTGGGCTGGGGATTCGTAATCGGCTCAATATCTTGACGATTGTGGAGAATGCCCAGGTGCCGATTTTGGTTGATGCCGGGGTCGGCACCGCCTCCGATGCGGCGGTGGCGATGGAGTTGGGGTGTGATGGGGTGTTGATGAATACCGCGATTGCCGCAGCGCAAGACCCGGTGTTAATGGCCTCGGCGATGAAAAAGGCGATTGAGGCGGGGCGCGAGGCGTTTTGTGCCGGACGGATGCCAGCGAAGCGCTTCGCCTCGGCCTCTTCGCCACTAGATGGAGTCTTTTTTTAGGCCGCTGTTGTCCTTACGCCGGGCCTTTTTTAACCCTTCTTATCCTCCTTGGCCTTATAAAACGCGTTAATCCGCTCCTTCAAGCGCTCCATCTGCTGCGGATCGGAACCCGAGCGGCCATAACGAAGGGTGATATAGAGCTGGCTGATCGCCCGAATCTGCGCGGCGTGGGCGGGGAGCTGGGCGGCGGTGCGCTGGGCGTAGTCGTGTGGCCCCTCCTGCGGCTGGCGGGGGTAGTTGTGCAGCAGCGGGGCGCTGCAGAAGCGGTCGTAGAGTCGCCGTAGTGGGTCGCTGCTGGGGCGGTTGCGGGCATTGATCCACCAGGTTCCGAGAGAGAGGAGAAAGAGCGAGAAGGCGATAATGAGCAAAAACTTCCACTTGGTCTCCAGATATTCGATTCCGAGCTGCATCAGCAGCCACGATTGACTGCTGTTGTCGTAGGAGAGAATCCAACGGTTCCAGCGGGCGTTAATGCTGTCGATCAGCAGCTCCAGGCGGATACCCATTCCAGCCTGGCGGTAGTTGATCTCGCGCCCACTGAGCAGGCTGGTGGGGTCGATGCTGCTTAAGATCCGCTCCGGGGCGACCGCTGCGGTGGGATCGACGCGCACCCAGCCGCGCCCCTCTAGCCAGAGTTCACTCCAGGCGTGGGCATCGGAGTGGCGAACAATCAAATAATTGCCCACCGGGTTCAGCTCACCGCCTTGGTAGCCGGTGACGATGCGGCTGGGGATACCGGCGAGGCGCATGAGGGTGACAAAGGAGGCGGCGTAGTGTTCGCAAAAGCCCCGGCGGCTCTCGAAGAGAAACTGATCGACCGGATTGCGCCCGAGGCCCGGCGGCTCCAGGGTGTAGTAGAAGGGGTTGTCACGAAAGTGGTTGAGTGCCTGCTCCACCACCTGCTCGGGAGAGCGGCTGGCGGGCTGCCATTCGGCCACCAGCTCACGCATACGCGGGGTGATGTTATTGGGCAGTTGCAGCCCCATCTGCCACTCCTCCGGGGTGATCTCCTCCATGCGATAATCTGGGTAGGAGGTCAGGCGGTAACGCCGGGTGGCATCAATATCGCTGCGACTAACAACTTGAAAATCCTTAGTATAAAAAGCTCCCGGCACCGCGCCGGTGGGCAGGTCGAGGGCGAGTAGCCAGCGGGTGGGACTCGGCTCCAGGGTGACGCTGTAGTGGATCGGGTCGCCCAGCGGGGTGAAGCGGGCGTTCTCATCGGCACGAATGGTGGTGACCCGCCACTCCCGGCCATCGCTCCACCACATCACCGGGCCGCGCCAGTAGCGCTCCTGCGGAGGTGGAATATTCTCCTCTTCAAAGTGAACGCGAAAAGCGGTCTGGTGCGACTGAACTAACTTTTCGAAGCTCCCTGGGGAGAGCGAGTTGGAGAGTCCGCTGCGGGCGATGGAGGTGTCAAACGGCATCGACCAGAGCGGGCCGAAGCGGGGAAAGAGGAGAAACATGACCACCATCAGCGGAACGGCTTGCAGCAGCATCCCTCCCGCTTCGCGCAGCGGCAGCGGGGCGCGTTCATCGGTGATCACCCGGTTCATGGCGATCAGCAGCGCCACCAGCCCCCACACCACCAACAGCAGGTAGAGGGTGAGCAGAATCCCTTGATCGAAGAGAAATAGGGTGATGATTAAAAACCAGGTGAGAAAAATCGTAAGGTAGAGGTCGCGGCGGGCGTGGACTTCCAGCATCTTGAGTCCGAGCATGACGGTGAGGAGCGCGGTTCCCGCCTCATAGCCCGCTATCGAGCGGTAGTGGAGCAGCACCATAAAGAGTCCGATCAGGGTCAACGCCACCTTGAGCAGACGACCGGGAGTGCGCCAGCGGCGCTGGTAGATCACCAGCCGGGCCGCCATCATGGCGAAGAAGAAGGTCATCACCGAGGGGGCGAGGTTGAGGGTGTGCGGTAGCGCGGCGGCGATGAGCAGCAGCGAGAGAATCAGAATATGGCGGCGGGGAATTGTCCCTTCGTGCAGTTCGCGCATGGTACCTCCCTCAAAAGCGGGCCAAAGCGGCCAGGCAGTCGTGTTTGTGACGCTCCCCGTTCCCTTCGGGAAGGTGCAGGCCGGGGAGTTTTAGGTGGTAGTGCTGCTGCTGTTCGTCGGCGAGGAGGACGAAGCGGCAGAGCAGTGAGAGGCGGATCTCGGTATCCATGCCGGGAAGCAGCGCCCAGTCGAGGGAGATGCGTTGCGCCTGGTCGCCGCCAAACTGTTTGGTCACCAGGCCGCGCTCGCGGGCCAGCGCCTTCCAATGGATATGGCGGAGTGAGTCCCCTTCGCGGTAGGGAATAAGCCCGACAAAATCATCACTTCCCTTGCCGCTACTGCCGCCGCTCTCGCCCCCCTCCAGGCTTTCGGTGGGTGGCTGGCCGGAGGGGGCGGGGGTGGGGTAGACCAGGCAGCTCATGCCGGTGTCGGCGTAGCACCAGGCACGAAATAGCCCTAACGGGTAGACGGAGGAGAGGGTGATGGGTCCCGGATCAAACGCTCCTCGGCGCTCGGTGGGGGCGTGAATCGGGATGCGCTGCCCCTCCCCGGCGGGCAGGTCACGCACCACCACCGCGCCATCGGCAAGGCTGAAACGGACGGCGTAGCGGTTGCGCCGGTTGCGCTCGCTGATGTGCAGCGGAAAGCAGGCCTCCTGCCCGTTAAATACCGGCTCCACCCGTCCCCCCTGCACGCTTAGGCCGAGCAGATTGCGCCAGGTGTGGATCATGGCGACCATTCCTAGCGAGGCGAGCAGGAAGGTGAGCATATAGCCCAGGTTGATCTGGTAGTTGATCGAGCCGATCAGCAGCAGCAGGAGAAACAGGCTGAAGAGCATTCCCTGCCCAGTGGGGAGAATATAGATGCGGCGGATGCCGAAGGTGATCGTCTCACCGGGGCGTACCGGGCGGCGTTTGAGGCGGAAGAGGTGGCGCAGTGGTGGAATCTTCATAATTGGCAGTAAGGCTGTTTTTTCATCGGTTGCGGCGGCATCCATGCTATAGTTTCCCATATCGGGTAGCGTCATCGCAGCGGCTACACTGCACTCTTTCAACTACTTGTTGAAGGGGCGTGGGCCTGGAGGCGATGTTCTGCTTATGGGGCTATGTTAACCGATTTTCACGGTTCGCTCATCGCTTGCGTTGAGGAGAGAGTTAAGAGACGCTGTGGTGAAGCGGTGTACCCAGGAATACGATGTGCGCTAAATGATTGATGGAGGTGTGCCGATGAAGTCCAATAATGAGGAGAAGACCCCGCTTGACCGCCTGGCTGATGGATATGATCGGATGTTGGAGCGGGTCGATAGTGGGATGCACGAGGTCGAGGAGAGCAGTGGGCGGTTTCGGGAGATGCTGGGTCATGCGCGAGAAAAGGCGGTAGAGCTGGAGGAGTTGAGCCGCGAAGAGGCGGAGAAGATTAGTGACTACCTGGCGCGTGACGTCCATGATGCAGCCCACTATTTGGCTGAAACCGGAGAGGAGCTGCGGCAGTGGTTTCACTTTGATGTCGAGCTGATTGAGGCGCGTCTGCTGGAGGCCTTTCTTTCGGTTGCCGATAAGACTCGGGTGGAGCTGGAGCAGTGGAGTGAGCAGGCCCGCGAGGCGGCCCGCTACCAGACCGGTGAGGTGACCGGGCCGGGAACGCTGGTCTGCACCGCATGCGGAAAGGTTTTGCAATTTCGTAAAACCGGGTATATTCCCCCCTGTCCCGCCTGTAGCGAAACCCTCTTCCTGCGCCCTTTCGGGGAGGGGAGTGAGGGAGCTGCCGCTGAGTGATGGTGACCTGCTCCCAGGCAGGCCACTCACCCCGTTTGGGGTGGTGGGAGTTGCTGCTTGCCGCCGGGGGGGTGGCACTGCTCGGGTGGCTGCTGCTCCACTATCAACCGCTGGTGGCGGTCGGTGACGATCTTCTCGCGGGTCAGTCGCCGACGGTCTATCTGGCGGGCGAGCGGCGTTCGCTGGCGCAGTTGCCTACTCGCCAGGTGCTGCCGCAAGAGTCGGCTTGGTGGGAGCTGTATCCTGATGATTTCGTGCGCTATCGGTTGGTGGGGCCGTTTCACCACGATTACCTGATGGTGCGCTCGGGAATTGCCGTCGAGGGGGTGGTGCGTGGCGAGCGTCCGTGGGAGGATGGACGGGTAGCGCTGGTTGGGGTGGCGGCCTCTGGCAAGCGGCTCTATGACCGCGATACGGTGGTCTGTGCGCGTGCCGGTAGCGTCGGCCCGCTGGGCTGTGAGGGGGTTTTTGCGGTTCACCCCAAAGCTGAGGCGGTGATTGTGGTTGCGGTGCATCGTGGCGAGGGGGGGGTGTTGCGGGTCGCACCGCCGACCCTGCACTACGCCACTCCGCATCCGACTCTGCCCTGGATACAGGGGGGCATCGCCCTGCTCTGGCTACTCGCCGCTGGCTTGGCGCTGCGTCAGCTCGCCCCGGCCAAGACCGGACTGCTATTATTGCTATTGGCTGGGATTGTGGTGATCCATGCGGTTCTGCCGCAGGAGCAGTTGCGCTCGCTGCTGCACGAGGTGCGCAGTGGTCTGATGCAGGCGGGGGAGGGGGTGCAGCAGTTGCCGCCGCTGGAGCGGGTGATTGGCGCGGGGGAGGGGGTGCAGCAGTCGCCACCGGTGGAGCGGGTGATTGGCGCGGGGGAGACCTCACCCGCTACTGCGCCGTTAGAGCAGACCGCCTCGGCGGCGGCAGCAGCGGCAGCGGAGCGTAACCCCGAGCTGAACGAGCCTTGGCTGCAAGTCCACCATATTCAGGCGGGCGGCCATTTTCTGCTGTTTGCGCTCCTCGGCATGATCGCCGCTTTTCGTTGGCTGCGTTACGCCCCGCCGGGTCTGGGTTCACGCACCGCATGGGCGCTCCTCTCCTTCGCCTGGCTCGCCCTCTTCGCCGCCGCTACCGAGGTGACCCAGATGGCGCTGCTTTCGCGCAGTGGACGGCTGGAGGATCTCTGGATCGATCTCTGGGGCGTGTTTTGCGGGATTCCGGCGGGGGTGCTGCTCTATGCCCTCTCTTGGCGACTTGGGCGTGAGCGGCGGGGGGCGGTGTAGATCGCGTTTGCCGCGCCTCACTCCGGAGTCTGATCGATCAGCGGGCGCATGGCGTGCAGCAGGTTGGGAAAGAGGATCGGATTCTCGCGCTCTTCGCGGGCGAGGAGTGCCTTCATGTGTTCGCGCTGGGTCGGCTTGGCGAAGCAGGCGGGGCAACTGTCGGGGATGATCGGCAGCCCGGCAGCGCGGGCGAAGGCCCCGGTCTGGCTTTCGCGGCAGTAGACCAGCGGGCGGATGATGCGAAGATCGCCGCTGTCGTTGACGTAGTGGGCCTTCATGGTCTTGAGCCGTCCGCTGTGGAACATCGACAGGAGCAGGCTCTCTGCCAGGTCGTCGAGGTGCTGCGCCAGCGCCAGTACATTATACCCCTCTGCACGACAGGTCGAATACATAATACCGCGCTTCATGCGGGCGCAAAAGGCGCAAAAGGAGTCCCCCTCCAGGCTCTTTTTGGCATCTTCCATAATCGACTGTTGGCGATAGAACCAGGTCACCCCTAACTGCTGGTAGTACGCCTTGAGCGGCTCCGGGTCGAAACCCTCCACTTCGGGATCGACGGTAATCACTCCCAGCTCGAAGTGAATCGGTGCGTAGCTCGCCAGGTGGTGAAGAATCTGGAGCAGCGAGAGGGAGTCCTTGCCCCCGGAGACCCCGAGCAGCACCCGATCCCCTTCTCGAATCATGCGATAATCGGCGATGGCGCGTCCAACCTTGCGCAGCAGGGATTTTGGCGGTTTGATGGTGCTGGGCATTGTTCCTCTACTCTGCGGTTTAATCTCTTCTGTTTGCGGAAAGTCGGGAGAAGTATACACGTAACGGTATCGCAGCGGGTACTGCGGGTGCGACGCAAGCCGATGCGCCGAGCGGTAGGGCGGCCCTCAGGCCCTCCGTCGTTCCCCGATCTCTTCGTAGATTTACGCAAATTATTATGGCTTGTCGCATATCCAACAATTAGAGATTTCTTATCCAGTGATCGTTACCGCTCATGTATAATGTGCCGCCATTCACGCTGCGCAGGTTCGGTCTGGCAGTGAGGTATCCCAATGGGATGATCATTTATATTGAAAGGGGGTGCTATGGGCTGGTTGAGCAGTACGGCAAAGAAGATGCCGGGACGTTTTGTGCCATTTCTAGCGTGGTTGGGAGAGCTGAAGAACCCTGCCACGCTGAAAGCCGATGTGATCGCCGGAATCACCGTCGCCTTGGTACTCATTCCGCAGTCGATGGCGTATGCCCAGTTGGCTGGTCTACCCGCCTTTTACGGTCTTTACGCCGCCTTTCTGCCGCCGATTGTCGCCTCCCTGTTTGGTTCCTCACGCCAGCTTGCTACCGGGCCGGTAGCGGTGGTTTCGCTGCTCACCGCCGCTTCGCTGGAGCCGCTGGCGGTGGCCGGGACGGAGGGCTTTGTCGCCTATGCGATTGTGCTGGCGATTCTGGTGGGGCTGTTTCAACTGGCCCTCGGGCTGTTGCGCCTGGGGGTGATTGTCGATCTCCTCTCCCATCCGGTGGTGGTCGGTTTTACCAATGCCGGGGCGCTGATTATCGCCACTTCGCAGTTGGGTAAGCTGTTTGGGGTGAGTGTTGAGCGGGCGGAGCAGCACTATGAGACGGTCTATAATACCATCCTTGCGGCAATGACGCAGACCCACATGCCGACCCTCTGGATCGGTATTCTGGCCATTCTGATTATGATGGCAATGCGCCGCTACCTGCCGATGTGGCCGAATGTGCTGGTGGCGGTGGTGGTGACCACGCTGCTGGCTTGGTACACTGATTTTCACCAATTGGGTGGGGCGGTGGTCGGTACCGTGCCGCAGGGGCTGCCGGAGCTGGTGCTGCCGCACTTCGACTGGGGGGTGATTACCTCACTGGCAATGAGCGCGGTGGTGATCTCGTTAATCGGCTTTATGGAGGCGATGGCGATTGCCAAAGCGATGGCGGCGCGTACCCGGCAGCGACTCGATACCAATCAGGAGCTGGTGGGGCAGGGGCTGTCGAATATCGTTTCGGGTCTCTCCTCCGGCTACCCGGTCTCCGGCTCTTTCTCCCGCTCGGCAGTCAATATCAATGCCGGAGCGATTACCGGTTTTGCCTCGATAGTGACCGGCCTGGTGGTGGGGCTGACGCTGCTGCTGCTGACTCCGCTGCTGTTCCACCTGCCGCAGGCGACGCTGGCGGCGGTGATTATTATGGCGGTGATCAATCTGATTAAGATTGAGCCGGTAATCCACGCCTGGAAGGCGCAGCCGCACGATGCGGTGGTCTCGGTGATCACCTTTGCCCTCACGCTCTATCTTGCTCCGCATCTGGAGTGGGGGATTCTCATCGGAATGATTCTGTCGATGGGCCTCTTTATTGTCCGCTCGATGCGCCCCCGCGTCGCCGAGCTGTCGCGCTTTTCCGATAATACCATGCGTGATATTCAGGTCCATCCGCTTCCTACCAGCCCAAAAATTGCGCTGATGCGTTTTGATGGTTCGCTCTACTTCGCCAATGCTAGTTACTTTGAGGATAAGGTGCTGGAGCTGGTCGCTTGTCGCCCGGAGTTGCGCTTTATTATTGTCGATGCGGAGGGGATCAACCAGGTCGATGCGACGGGTGAGGAGATGCTGCGTAATCTGATTGAGCGGCTGCGCAAGAATGGGATTGAGCTGGTCTTTGCCCGCATGAAGAAGCAGTTTATGGATGTGATGCGGCGTACTCACCTGATTGATATCGCTGGGGAGGAGCGGTTCTTTTCGCGCATTCAGTACTCGCTTGATTATGTTTGGGATCAGCTCGGCCCTGACTATGACCGCACCCAGTGTCCGCTGCGCCCGGTTTCGGATGAGGGAAGGTAGGATGGGGGAGAGGGGTACGAGGTGCGAGGTGCGAGGTGCGAGGTGCGAGATGCGAGGTGCGAGATGCGAGGGGGAGAGGTTATGCCCCTCTCTCCCTCATCGCTCTTTATCCGCTCCCATCTGTGGTTAAGAAGTTTACGCTAGGGTGATGGTGGGGTCGAGGTAGACATCCTGAATCGCATGGAGCAGGGCGCCACCCTCCTTCATCGGCTTTTGAAAGGCCTTGCGCCCGGAGATCAGCCCCATGCCACCTGCGCGTTTATTG